>JAJDEC010000288.1 GCA_029259995.1 Phycisphaerae bacterium | reverse complement strand
CGTGGCCGCAGGCGTGCATGCGATTGGGGATCGTCGACTTGTACGGCAACTCGGAGAGCTCCTGGATCGGAAGCGCATCGAGTTCGGCGCGAAGCGCCACTGTTGGCCCCGCACGATCGGCATTCAGCGTCGCGACGATGCCCGTCCTGGCGATGCCCGTCTGAATCGTGAGGTTCGGCAGATGCGCGATGCACTCGTGCACGCGCCGCGCCGTCTCATATTCCTCGAACGCGATCTCGGGATGGGCGTGAATTTCGTGACGCAGTTGCGTGGCCATGGGAACGGCCAGCATGACGGCGGTTTCGATAGTCATGGCCCTCAGCATACGCGACACGGCCGCCAGACGGTAGATTCGCGACGGGCGCGCCGATGGCACTGCCTGCGACAAAAAGGCTACCAACTGACGATGCGCCGGGCTATCATTCGACACTGAGAGCCCCGAGTTGAATCATGGCGCATGTCACGTTTACACAGAATATTCAGCGGCACGTCCAATGCCCGCCGTGCAACGCCGAAGGTGCGACCGTGCGGGAAGTGCTCGACACCGTCTTCGCGACCAATGAGAAGGCGCGCGGTTACGTCCTCGACGAGCGCGGCGCCGTCCGGCAGCACATGAACGTGTTCGTCGACGGTCGGCCGGTTCGAGATCGGGCGTCGTTGAGTGATTCCGTGACGGCGACGAGCAGCGTCTGCGTCATGCAGGCACTATCCGGCGGCTAGCGCACACGACAGCGACGTACGATTAATGGCATGTTCAGAGCCGCGACGCAACGTCAGAGCCGCGACCGTGAGGGAGCGGTACCAGCGCATGCCCGTTGGTGATGGACTATCCGACAAGAAAGGGCGCGTGCATCTGCAGCACCTTCAGAACTGAAATCAGCGAATAGGACTCAGGGCCGCCGAGACACAACGGCGCCCGACAACGAAAACCTCCAATCCGATGGGAGATTCGAATATGAGTGATCGTCTACTGATCGGCACCCGCAAAGGGCTCTTCTTCCTGGAGCGCAGCGGCCGTTGGAACGGCAGCGGCTGGCACATCACGCGGGTCGAATTCCTCGGCGATCCTGTCTCCATGGTGGTTCACGATCCGCGCGACGGCGCCATCTACGCCGCCCTCCATCACGGTCACTTCGGCGACAAGCTCCATCGCAGCGACGACGGCGGCAAGAACTGGACGGAAGTCGGCGTGCCCGTCTATCCCGACATGCCGGAAGGCGTCCAGCCCGAAGCGCATCCGATGTCCGGCAAGATCATTCCGTGGAAGCTGGAAATGATCTGGGAACTGCAACCAGCGGGCACTGAAGAAACGGGCGCGCTATGGGCCGGCACATTGCCCGGCGGTCTTTTCCGATCCAACGATCGCGGCGCGTCATGGACGATGATGCGCGATCTCTGGTTTCGCGAAGAACGCAAGCAGTGGTTCGGCGGCGGCTACGACGCGGCGGGGATTCACTCAGTCATCGTCGACCCGCGCGACAGTAAGCGCGTGACTGTCGGCGTCTCCTGCGGCGGCGCGTGGCGCACCGAAGACGGCGGCGAGACGTGGAACATCTGCGCCAAGGGCATGTTTGCCGCCTACATGCCGCCGGAACAGGCCTATGAGCAGAATGCCCAGGACCCGCACATTATCGTCCCCTGCAAGAACAGCCCCGACGCCATGTGGACGCAGCATCACAACGGCATCTTTCGCACAACGGACGGCTGCAAGGAATGGACACACGTTGATCACGTGCCCGTCGCCGACTTCGGCTTCGCCTGCGCCGTGCATCCCGACAATCCGGACATGGCCTGGTTCATCCCCGGCGTGAAGGACGAGAAGCGCTACCCGATGGACGGCAAACTGCTGGTGAATCGTACGCGCGACGGCGGCGCGTCATTCGACGAGCTGCGTGAAGGACTCCCCCAGGAACACGCCTACGACATCGCCTACCGCCACGCCCTGGCGATCGACGACACGGGCGACAACCTGATCTTCGGCACGACGACGGGCAGCGTCTTCGCGACGAAGGACCAGGGGGATTCGTGGGCCTGCGTGTCGAACCATCTGCCGCCGGTCTATTGTGTGCGGTTTGCATAAGGTGTCTCACCCTGAACGATGCGGAATGTGTCGTCAGACATGCAGCTCTACCACATTCCCATCCGTCAGCACATGATGCCCCGTCACCTGCTGCCCGTCATGAACTGTCCCGCCCCAGATGCGCGCGTGCTTGAGATTCTCGGCGACATCGTTGTGCACATGCCGTGCCATGTCATCGACAGTGCCGCCGACAGGAAGAATGAACGGCGATTCCTTGTCGGCTGGCTTGCCCGGTCTCTTCGAATAAACGCGGATCACGTTCAACATGCCGAACAGTGCCGCCATCATTTCGGGCAGGCCTTCGCCCGTCGTCGCCGAGATCGGCAGCAGCGTCAGATCCGTCTCCGTCAGTTCCTTGAATGTCTCGAAGTTCTCCATCGCGCCGGGCGCGTCCATCTTGTTCGCAACGACAAGCACGCGCTTCGGCAGCAGCTTCGCTTCGTGCTCATCTTCCTCAATGCCCATTACGCCGTCTTCGTGATCGTCTCCGAAGTCGAGCTCCGCCGTTGAAACAGGCTGCATGCCGTGCTCCCCGAAAAGCGCGACGCATTGCTCAAACTGATCGATCAATTCAATCGCCGACAAGTCGATCACGAGCAGAACCGCGTCGGCTTTTTTGATCGCATTCGTCATACCGGGCTGCGGATGACCGTCCATTACGGGCGGCGCATCCACCAGCTGGATCGGTACGTCCTCGTGATGCGCCATGCCGGGCACGGCAGCGTGCGTGCTGAACGGAAACTCGGCGATCTCGACTTTCGCCTTCGTCAGCGCCCCGACGATCGAACTCTTGCCGACATTCGGCGCACCAAGCAACAGCACCTGCCCGGCCCCCTGCCGAGGCACGCTCATCGGATCATGCTGCTGACCAGAGCCTGTCTTCGCCGCCTTGCCGACCTGCTCTTTCGTCTTCTTGATCCGCTCCTTGATCTGCTGCTGAACCTTCTCGCTCGCCTTGTGCTTGGGCACGAGGCGCAACATCTCCTGAAGCGCGTCGAGCTTCTCCTGCGGACTGGTCGCGCAGCGATAACGCTCTTCGGCTTTCTGATACATGGGACTGGCATTGACCGCCATTAGGTTGGGCACTCCGTTGTCTTTGTCTTCATTTCCCGGACGGCGAACCACCGCCGATTGGAACCTGAATAACGCCCCCGAGTCATTCTAACGGTCCTCGGCATTCGTCACAGGCGGATCGGGCCCCCGAATCGCCAATCGGCCTCGCTCATGCAGACGCAAAATGCAGTGCGAATTGCCGGACCTGTTCTTCTATGTCACCCTCGCCAGCGTTAGAATGTGACTGATCCGGGTCAGCGACACATCAGAGGAGAGAGAAGATGATTCAAGCGTCCCTTCGCCCTCAGTTCAGCATCTTCGTCGCGTCACTCAGCATTTTCCTGTCTGCGTCGTTCGCAACAACTACCATCGCCGCCGATTGCAACGAAAACGGCGTGGATGATCTCATGGACGTCGATTCATCGGATCCCGACGGCAACGGCGACGTCAGTGCGGACTGCAACGCCAACGGCGTGCCGGATGAGTGCGAGATCGGCCCGTTCGAGGTCAAGTTCACGTCAGCGAGCGTCGGCGGTCCGGACCGATTCGGATACCGAGTCGACATCAGCGGAAACGTGGCGATCGTCGGCAGATACACGGATACCAGCGCGTCGCAGGATCCGGGCTCGGCGGATGTGTTTCGGCGCGTCAACGGCGAATGGCAAATGGAGGCACGGCTCACGGCCTCCGATGCGGCGGCCGACGATCTTTTCGGCTCTGCCGTCGCCATCGACGGCGACCGGGCGGTCGTCGGGGCGTTCGGTAACGATATCGCCGGCTACAACAGCGGCTCCGCCTACGTCTTCGAACGGATCGACGGGCAGTGGCAGCAGCGCACCCGGCTGACCCCGTTTGACGGCGCTGAACTCGACGTCTACGGCCACGCGGTCGCCATCAGCGGGGATACCGTCATGGTCGGCGCCCATCAGGACGACGACTTCGGCGCGAGGAGCGGCAGCGTCTATGTCTATCGCCGCGTCAACACGGCCTGGCAGTATCAGATGAAGCTGAATGCATCCGATGCCAGCGCCGTTGATGAATTCGGCCGAGACGTCTGCCTGGACGGCGATTACGCCGTCATCGGCGCCGAACTGAACGACGATGGCGCCGTCAACGCCGGCTCCGCCTATATCTTCAGGCGCGTCGGCAACAATTGGCAGCAATCGGCGAAACTCCTGCCGTCCGATCCGTCGCAATCCGGGTATTTCGGCGAATGCGTCCACATTCGCGGAGACACTGCGATCGTGGGGGCGTACCGAAATGACAACGCCGGCGTCATGACCGGCGTGGCCTACATTTATCGAAACAACAACGGCTTCTGGCAACAGGAAGCACGACTGACGGCGTCCGACGGTTTGTCGGAGGACAGCTTCGGTCTCAGCGTCGCAATCCACGGTGATTCAGCAGTTGTCGGCGCCAGCGGGCGCGACGACGATGGCGACCGCAGCGGCGCGGCCTATGTGTATCGTCGGTTCAACAACCAATGGGGGGAAACTCGAAAGCTGACGGCTTCTGACGCCGCGGAAGGCGACAGGTTCGGACGAGGCGTTGCAATCGACGGCGAGATCGTCGTTGTCGGGGCCTATCTCGACGACGATTCGG
>JAJDEC010000287.1 GCA_029259995.1 Phycisphaerae bacterium | reverse complement strand
GTCCAGATTCTTTTCGTACCACTTCACCTTGGATGATGCCAATTCAGCGGCCCCGAATTGAGTTTCGGAAGATGGGAATTTCCTCCGCGCGGTACCTTACATACCACGCGGAGGAAACCACTTGTTTCATCAGATCTTCATCGTGACCGTCTTCACTTCCGAGTAGTTCGATAGCGCGTATTCGCCCAGCTCGCGGCCGATGCCGCTCTGCTTGAACCCGCCAAACGGCGCCGCCGCATCGAATACGTCGTAGCAATTCACCCAGACCGTGCCGGCGCGAACGCCGCTGGAAATCCGCAATGCCTTCTGGATGTCCTTCGTCCAGACGGCCGCAGCCAGCCCATAGGCCGTACGATTCGATCGCTCGACGACTTCGTCGATGTCCTTGAACTTCAACACGCTGAGAACCGGTCCGAAGATCTCTTCCTGGGCGATCTTCATGTCGTCCTTCACGTTGTCGAAGACCGTCGGCTGAATGAAGTAGCCCTTGTCGCCGACGCGACCGCCGCCGCAGCGCATGTCCGCGCCTTCTTTCTTGCCGCTCTCGATGTAACCCATGACCTTGCCGAACTGTTCGTCGCTCACCTGCGGTCCCTGCTCCGTCGTCTTGTCGAACGGGTCGCCGACTTTGCGGGCCTTCGCCTTTGCCACGATGCGATCGACGAATTCCCCGTGAATCGACTCCTCGACAAACAATCGCGAACCCGCACAGCAGCATTGGCCCTGATTGAAGAACAGCGCAAAGAATGAACCATCGACGGCCGCATCCAGATCGGAGTCGGCAAAAACGATGTTCGGGCTCTTGCCGCCCAGTTCGAGGCTGACGCGCTTTAGATTGCTTTTCGCCGCCGCCTCCATGATCAGATGACCAACTTCCGTCGAACCCGTGAAGGCGACTTTGTCGACATCGTGATGCGAGGCGATCGGCGCACCCGCCCCCGGTCCGAATCCCGGAACGACGTTGATGACGCCCGGCGGATAGCCCGCTTCCATCGCCAGCTGCGCGACGTACAACGCCGACAACGGCGTCTGCTCCGCCGGCTTCAATACGATCGTGTTGCCGAGCGCCAGGGCAGGTCCCCATTTCCAGGCTTGCATCAGTAGCGGAAAGTTCCACGGAATGATCTGACCACAGACGCCGACCGGCTCGTGCCGTGTGTAGCAGTGATAGGGGCCGTTGACCGGAATGACTTTGCCGTGAATCTTGTCCGCCCAGCCGGCGTAGTAGCGATAGCAGGCAATCGTCAATGGAAGGTCGGCTGCCATCGAATCGGCAATCGGCTTGCCGTTGTCGAGCGACTCAAGCCGCGCCAATTCTTCCATGTTCTTTTCGATGAGATCGGCGAGCTTGTACATGAGCCGACCGCGCTGGGAGGCGTCCATCTTCGGCCAGGGGCCGGACTCGAATGCCTTTCGAGCGGCCTTCACGGCCATATCGACATCAGCCTTCTCGGCTTCCGCCACATCACAGATGGGATCGCCCGTGGCCGGATTGATTGTCTCGAACGTCTTGCCGCTGGCGGCATCCGTCCATTTGCCGTTGATCAGGCATTTTCTGTATTTGATTTCGACGCCGGCGGGTGATGGAGCAACGGCCATAGGAGATCCTCCTGGTGCAAGAATGTGATGATTCGTGAAAGGGCCGGACGTGACTCGATCGGACACTCCCGCCACAGGTGCGGACACAGGACCCTGAATAACCGGTCCGCGACTCCGATAAGTATATCACAAGCGTGCACCCAAGCCACAATTTGCATGTTGAATCGCTGATGCAGTCTCGGGATTTGAATCTCGGCGTAAGCCTGATGCTCCAACAAATGGCCAATTGGAGCCAGATTGCCAATCGCCATTTCCGTGCCTGATCAAGGCGATGACAAGAAGAAAACCGCCCTGCAAAGTCCGATGCTCGGCAGGGCGGTCGAGTTGATTTTCAAATATGCGTCGGAGGGTCAGCGAGCCTGTGCCCGATAGCAATCCCTGCAGAAGACAGGTCGTCCGGGCTTCGGCTTGAACGGAACTGTCGTCGTCTGCCCGCAATCGGAGCAGACCGCCTCGTGGAATTCACGTTCGGGGCGAGGGCCGTCGAAATTCCGATTCCCATCGAAATTGCGAGGTCCGCTTCGGCCGCCTCCTCCGCCACGAGGTCCGCCGCCGCCTTGCGGCGAGTTGGCTTTCCGCTTTTCGCGACAATCTCGGCAGCGCTTCGGCGGATGCTCGAAACCGCGTTCCGCATAGCGCTCTTGATCCTGTGCAGAGTGCGCGAACTCCTGCCCACAGTCCAAACACTCAATCATCATGTCTTCGTACATCTGCCGAGAACCTCCCGGTGCGAAATAGGGGGGCGCGTAGGCGCGTCATAACGCTACGGCTTCCTGAGGAATTGCGATTTACTCCGGATAAAGGGAATGCATGAAGGGGGGCGAATCCTGATGGGAGGCTTGGCCAGCCTTGTTGCGACGACCCTTTGGGCCCAAAGCACCTCGCGACTGATAGCCCGGCACGATGCCGGTTCACTCGTTGAAAGTATGCAGTCCCACATTGGCCGCGTCAAATAAATTCACCTGCCGGGCGACAAAGTTTCGTCGGAGCGTGACCAAATCGACAATTGCCCCTAGATTCAATGACCATATGGAATATTCAATCAAGCCCAATCCTGACGTACCGTTCAGAATCCGCTGGCAGGACGACACACTGTTGGTCGTCGAAAAGCCCGGTCGCGTCGTTACACAACCCGGTAAGAAACACGCAAACGACAGCCTCTTGAACGGCCTTTTCTGCGACTACGGCAACGCGCTGCAGAATATGGGTGTCGATCGCGGCTGGGGACTGCTGCATCGCCTTGATAAGGACACATCAGGGCTCGTTCTTGTGGCGTTGCGGCCGAGGGCCTACGCCAGTCTGCGTGAGCAATTTGAAAAAAGGCTCATCAAGAAACGATATTGGGCGATCGTCAATGGTGCGCCAAAACCCCCTCAGGGCGTCATCCAGAAGCCCATCGCGGAAGTCGTCAGTACGCGAAAACGCGCCGTGATCCGGCGCGATGGGAAACCAAGCATCACCGCGTATCGCGTTATCGAAACAAAACAAAATGTATCGCTGATCGAAGCACGCCCCAAGACCGGTCGGCTTCATCAAATACGTGTTCACATGTCGGAAATTGGATGCCCGGTACTCGGAGATCCGATGTACGCCGGCGACATGCAGATGCCCGATGTCGTCCGGCTTTGCCTGCACGCCGCCGAATTGTCATTCATTCATCCGGAAACGACGCACAGAATAACCGTCCAGGCTGAATGGCCGAAAGATCTGCGCAAGACGCTAGGTCGATTCGGATTGGCGGAACCTCAACTATGAGGTGACGGCATTCGTGCGTCCAGGCCGTTTGTGCTCGTCTCAATGTGAATTGGTTGCAACGTCGGATGCGCGAGGCACGCCTATCGCCGCCCCGGCGTTGTTAACTGCGTGACGCGAATCAGCCGGCGCTTAATTTGTCGTTTTTCCGATCGCGACGGATTCATCGCCATTGCGTCTCGCAACCGCACAGTCGCTTCGTCGGATCGCTCCGTTGCCAACAGCGCGTCGGCCAATCGCAACTGTCGCTCGACGCTCGGCCTCAATTCCACGGCAAACTTCAGACAGTTGATTTGCTTGTCCGTTTCGCCGATGAGTGCGTGTCCGGCGGCCGCTCGATCGTAGGCCTCGGCCAGATCGAGCCGCGGGTCCTTCGGCGAATTGCGAATGCTCTTCTTCGCGTGATCGATGAAGCCGTCATAATCCGCCGCGGAGAAAAGACTCTCCGCCCACAATTGATGACACTTCGACAGTTCGGCGCCATCCAGCAATTCAACTGCTCGCATGAAGCGCAGACTTGCCACATCGTGGAAACCCGCTCGCGCCCAGGCCTCGCCGGCAATGAGCCATGCGCTGCCGCGGGATTCGTCCAGTGCGGCCGCCTGTTGCGCGTGATACAGCGCACTGGTTCGAGGCGAGATCACCCATTCGTTGTCATCCGGCCTGACGCACGATACGAGTACACCGTCTCGAAAAATGCCGCCGTGGACCTGCCATTCCTCCGCGGGCAACTCGAAACGCATTCGCGAGATGTCTCCGAGAACATCCACCGTCTCCATCAGGGATGCGGCCCACGCCTCATGCAATTCCGATGATTCCAATCCCTTCAGGTTCGCCTTTGCAAACGTGGAGGCGGCCAGCGCATGCGCGCCGCCGGATTGATAGCTGATTCCAAGCCAGAAATAAAACTCGCCGCATCGCGGTCGTCGTCGAATCGCCTCGCGGAATTTCGTCCGCGCCGTCAGATGCGCCCCCAGCTGCAGATGGGCCCGACCCTGAAGATAGAGCCGTTCCGCTTCGGGAATAATCCCGCCGAGCTGATCGATCCGGGCCATTGCTTTTTCCGGTTCCCCGGAATTGATGTGGTCGTGGACGCTCTGAATTTTCAGGCGAGTGCGCTCGAGCAGCGCCCCTCGCGTGATCACGGGTTCTTCGACAGGCTCGTCAGAGATGCGGGAATCGGCGCGCAGGCTCCCCGTGACGGAAAGTGCCCAGATGGCGACGACCACTGCTATTGCGGACCGCGAGTCAGCGGCGATCCGTCCTCCAAGGGACGTGGATCGGGTCATATGTCTTCATCCATGATGGTGGCGACTTCGGGGAGCGTGCGTCGGCTGTCATTCGCCGCCAGTCGCCACGTCGGTTTGTCGTTCACCGGCAAGTGTTGCCGATGGGTTTGCTTCCGGATCAGGCGGGGGGCCTTTTCCGTTTCCTCCGTCTGTCTAACCTTATCACGTGCATCATGCCCGCGTCAAAGACTTTTCGGTCCTTAATCACAATCCATGGATAATCCTAAGGGGCGATTCAGCAAGCATTTGCAAAGCCAACCGTTTGATTGAGTCATTGCGGCCGATATAATCGGCGGAGCTTCTTGCGAATTGTCGCTCGCTCCAGGATGGATCCCAAGGCGAACCAATGCGCCACCAGCAGGAGTACCCGCCTTTGGTCGGCGAACGCCCCGGAATTGAATTAGAACCGCCCGCCGTCTCCAAAGCTGTCAACCGGCCGGCTCCCCGCGCGCCACTCCGAAGGCCCGTACCATCCCGGACGGAACCTAAGAAGTCCCTGGGCGAGCGAATCCTCAATAGTCTCGGGCCGCTCAGTCTCAGCCTCCTGGTTCACGCATTGCTGCTGATTCTCCTGAGCCTCATCACGTGGGCCGTCGGCACAGGGACCTATGGCATTCCCGGCGACTTCACGGCCCAACTCGTTCACGCCGATCGATCCGGTCCGCAAGGCGGATTCAATTTCGCCGGCGACGCCGATGTCGATCGCCCCGATTCCTCCGACGCGTCAGAGCGAATCCGAGATCTTGCATCGTTGCTCGCTGAGGAAGGTTCTGTCCAAATGTCCGCAGTCGACCTCGGTAACGCGGGGCTGCGCGATGTGCCCGTCGAGTCGCTTCAGCGCGGCGACGTCGTCGGTACGCAGCTTTTTGGCGGCGGACAGGGCGGCGACAGCGGTTCGGGCCTCGGCGAAGGCTCGGCCGCCGGCGGCGGTCCCGTCGGAAGCCTCTGGGGCGTTGGCGCCGGACAGCGGGCCGATTCCGTCGTGTATGTGATGGATCGAAGCGGCTCCATGATGGACTCGATCGCAATGCTCAAGACCGAACTAAAGAAGTCAATCGGTGAACTTTCCGAGGATCAGCGTTTCAACGTCCTCTGGTTTGCCGAACGCAAGCCCGAAATGTGGGCGCCCACACCGAGAAAAGCCACGATCGAAAACAAACGCGACGCGTTCGAGGCGATTGACAATGTCTCTCCCGAGGGCCGAACCAATCCGATTCCCGCGATTCAGCAGGGCTTGTCGTTCAAGCCGGCGCCGGATGTGATGTTCCTTTTGTCCGACGGCGATTTTGATCAGCAGAATGACGAAGTCCTGAAGGCGATTCGCGCGAAGAATCGAAGCAAGCAGACCATCATCAATACGATCCTGTTCCTGGAGGATTACCGAGAAGCATCCGGACAGGAAATTGTGCTCGAGAGAATTGCCCGCGAGAACCGCGGAACCTACAAACATGTGACGATTGATGACATCCGGGCCCGGCGCTATTAGTGTGACAAGCCGAATCACGAAACCCAGAGAACACGAATGAATTCGACAGCTCGACGCAGAACAATCATCTTACTGACCGTTCTTGCCGCATCCATCATCACTGTCGCGGTGCCCCTCTCTGCGCAAGACGATCCAATATTGTCTTCGCCGACGGATGAACCCGTCAAAGTCACGTCGTTCCTCGATGTCGTCATTCAGGGATATGGTTGGATCGGCCCGATTATTACCGTCCTGTCAATCATCGTTGTCGGC
This sequence comes from Phycisphaerae bacterium, assembly GCA_029259995.1. Classification (GTDB taxonomy): domain Bacteria; phylum Planctomycetota; class Phycisphaerae; order UBA1845; family UTPLA1; genus ECT2AJA-110-A. The sequence continues at coordinate 26,819 of JAJDEC010000287.1, read as the reverse complement.
CTCATCATCGAGCATTTCTGGACGATTCGTTGGGCGAAGATGGTCAACGAATCAGAAACCAGGGCCACACGAGAATTGATCGAATTGAGAAAATTCAAGGAGTGCGTCGAACGCGTCGCCGGCAGCCGAACGATGTTCGGCGACGTGCTGACGATCGGCCTTCGCCACGGCCGCCATGGCTTCGACGCCATGCAGGAGGCCGTCGAAGAGCGCGCCGGCGCCTGGCGGAGCCGGCTCTTCCGTCGTGTCGAATACCTCAACATCATCGGAAATATCGCACCGCTCCTTGGCTTGCTCGGAACCGTCGCCGGCATGATCGAGGCGTTCAAGAAAATGCAGGAAACCCAGGGCGCCTACGGCCCGGAAGAACTGGCAGGCGGAATCAGCATCGCGCTCGTCAGCACGCTCATGGGACTGATCGTCGCCATCCTGGCGCTCGGCTGTTTCGGCGTTTGTCGAAATCGTGTCGATTCCATGACAGTTGCGGCCCACGCGTCGGTCATCGACGTCCTGGAGTATTTCCGCCCTGCGCCGACGCCGGCCATGGGCGGCATGGGTGCACCGGGCGGCGCGGATGCACGAGAATCGTCCGCAGCGCCGCATCGTGCGTGACGCCGTAAGAAGGAATGACGTAAGCCGCCGGATTCGGCGGCCTGCCGATCTTGGAGTCGTGCCATTCGCCGCAAAGGTCTTTCCAGTGTGCCTGATGAGACGCCGATTCGTGTGAATCTGGCGCCTGTCGTCGACGTCACGATGAGTCTGCTGATCTTCTTCCTGTTATCGACGAGAATGGTTGAGCGGGAGAGCAGCACGCGCATCGATCTTCCCGTCGCCCGCTCCGCGCAGGAAAAGGACCGGCAGGATCTGGGCAATCGTTTCGTCGTCAATGTTCGCGATGCGCGGGAGGACAAGAAGGAGGGCGTCGAGTTCATCGTCGAGGAAAGGGCGATGTCCTTGAATGAAGTGCTCAATCGACTGACGGAAGAAAAGCGAATTCAGCCCGATGTCAATTGTATTATTCGGGCGGATCGCACGCTTCCGTTTGAATATGTCCAGCAAGTCATGGTCGGCTGCGGCGACATCGGCGTCACGAAAGTGACATTCAGTGCCGTGCCGCGCTCATCAGGAGCGGATGGACTTTGAATTTCAAACGCGACATACCGCCAGGCCGCTCGTATGCCCCCAATCTCGCGCCGATGGTCGACGTCGTCATGGTCATTCTCGTATTCTTCATGCTCGGCGCGCGGCTCGCCGTCGAGGAAGGATCGCTCCCGACGGAGCTGCCTTCCCAGGTCGGCCCCGGCGGCGGCGCAAGCGTCACGATTATTCCGACGATACACATTGCGCTGCTCGAAACAGAAGACGGGCATGGCTGTCAGATATTCATCATGGACACGCAGCTTCCCGACGGCTCGTTCGCGACGTTGCGAGCGATTCTCAAGAAGAAGCAGGACGAAGGGGCAAATCCCGATGGCCGCGTCCTGATCGAAGCAAGCCCGAACGTCGAGTATCAACACGTTATTTCTGCGATGGATGCTTGTGTCGGAGCCGGATTCGCCAACATACAATTTTCCGTGGGCGGCGATGGCTGATGGCCAGCGACCCGCGAATGCACATGAAACGAAGCAACAGCGATCAATTCAGCTCGCTCGTCGGTCTCCTGACGGGCGCGCTCATCCTGGCAACTGTCTCCCCCGCACGTCTGCTCGCGTCCGACGAGAAACTCAGTCGCAAAGAACGGGCCCTGATTGCCGGGCTCGTTGACCGCGGCATGCCCGAATTGATCGAGCCCCTGATCGCCGATCGTTCGCCGCTCCTCCGGATCCACCTGGCTCGCGCGGCCGCGCGCGCCGTTGCGGATGAGCAGGATGCCGTCGTCAGGGCCCGATTGATCGAGCGGGCGACCGACGCCTATCGAGATTCCATACGAGCCGCCGCCGACGTCGCCGAGAAGAACGGCGAGCCGGGCAGGTTCCGAGCGGCACAGTGGAGGATCGAACTCGCGGATCTTTTGCTGCGTCGAGCGGTGGGGCCCGATATCGATCAATTCGAGATATCGAGCGGTCTGTCCTTTGATCGCCCTCACGCGCTCGCGATTCTGGAAGAGACCGCCGGTCTCTACGCGCTCGCTGGCGAAGTTCTCGAGGACATGGACATACGTTCTCGTATCGACAACGACGAAACGTATCTGCTGTACGGTCTCGCCGGAAAAATCGGTCCAACGCTGCAACGAAAAATGCTCAACGGCGCCTGGTGCGCCATTTATCGCGCCATGCTCAGCGAACCCGGCACGCCGAAACGCGGAAACTGGATCGCCGACGCGCGATCATCGTTCGAAGACGTGATGATGGACGCGAGGGATCCGTCGATTCGTTACAACGCCCAGTTGGGATTCGGGATTGCAAAACGCGAGTCCAGTCAGTTCGATGAAGCGATCGATCAGTTCGCCCGCATTATTCAATCGACGCAGCCCGCCGGCATGACGTCCCGCGCACAATACGAGATGGCCCGGACGTTCATTGCCGACAGCCAGTTCGCGTCGGGTCGACGGGCCCTGGCCGATCTGGCAAACGAGACAGCCGACGCCGAGTCCGCATTCTACATCCGACTCGGCCCGTTGATTCATGCGTACTCTTATGTCGTTGAGGCAAGGCGCATGCCCAAGGGAGATGCGTCGCGCATTCAACTCGAGAAGAGAGCCGAATCCGAGTTCGTCAAGCTTGCTCGCCAGGGCGGCATATGGTCGGAGATCGTTCAGGTCTACCTCAACCAGATCGCCGGCAGTGAACGCAATCTGACGGAGTTGACGACTGTCGAATTGGGAATCGCAGCCGGCCGATGGATGGCCGATCGGGATTTTGAAAGAGCCCTCACGGCGTGGGATCAGTTGCTCGCCCGCGATCCGGCCGACGAGGAGCGCCATCTTGCCAGGTTCAATAAGGCCGTCTGCCTGTTTCAAATGGCCAAGCTGCGAGAAGCTGCCGCGATCTTCCTGGAAGAGGCACAGCGCCCCGCGGAGAAAATCGTGGCGACGCACGTCTATGACTATGCATATCGGACCTGGAAGCAGATTGCCGCCGAAACGCAGGCCGTCGAGGACTATGTGACTTTGGCCGTAGCGGCGCGGCTCCTCTACGCGCGCATGCCCAAATCGGAACTCGCCGCGGAAGCCAACTGGGTCGCGGCCCTGTCTCTTGAAGAAGCCGGCCAGTACGAAACGGCCATCGAGTCCTACAACGAGGTCCGCGAAGCATCGCCGAACTACTGGGAAGCGCGCCGCAATGCCGCCCGTTGCCGGCAGCGCGTCTACGAACAGGTTCCCAAGAGCGCCACGATCGTCACGAGGCAGCGCATGGCCCGAGCCGCCATCGATGTCTGGAAATTCCTGGCCGAACGGATCGAAGCCGAACTGGATGCCATGCGCGAAGGACGCGCCCTGCAGCGTGGCGGCGGACCCGATCGCAAGACGCTGAAACGATGGCAACGCGATGCCATCCTGGCGGCAGCGTCGATTCATGCCGGCGACGACCTGCGCGATTTCGATGCGTGCCTGGGCATGATCGAAACCATGGAGCCCGATGCCCGTCAACTCGGATTACGTATCCGATGTTATCAATCCACGGCCCGGACTTCGGAGGCGAACCGAGCCCTGGAGCAGTACATTCGCCAGGGAATCGACGAGGACCTCGGTGGCGTTCTCATATCGCTTGCCGCCGACATGCAGGCAGAAATCGAAAAGCTTCGTCGATTCGGCCGGCGCGAAGAGGCGAGGCGGCTCGCCGAACAGACCGTGCCGACGATTCAGTATCTCATCGAGTGGCTTGAACAGCGACCGGAGCATCGGAAACACGTGACCGTCGCCCAATTGGCGCTGATCGATACCCTGATTTCGGCGGACCAGCTTCCCGAAGCCAAGACGCTGCTCGATTCACTGATCAGTGCGTCCCCCAACAACGGGACTTTTCTCCGACGCGCGGCGAGAATTCACGAGCAGCTCATCGGGACGGCGACGGGGACTGAAGCGGAACGCCTGGCCGATGAAGCCGAACAACACTGGGCAAAACTCCTGTCCGATCCGGCGCTGCGCGCCAATGCACCGAAGGTCTACTGGGAAGCACGCTATCACTGGCTGAAGCATCAGCTGCGTCACGGCAAGGCGGCGGAAGTCGTCGCAGGCATCGAAAGCGAGCGGGCGTGGGAGCCGCGATTGGGCGGACCGCCGTGGCAGGGGCAGCTCATGGATCTGCTTGCCCGTGCCCAACGAGCTTCGAAGTGATGACCAATCGATCGACACTGAACATGATGTCCTTCATTGCACATGATCGAATATCTTGGTTGCGACTCTCGTTGTTTGCGATTGTCCTCCTATTGAGTACTGACTTAGTGGCCGCGCCGCCCGAACGCGATGCGCCGTCTGCCGATCCATCACTCGACACACGGGGGGGCGTCGTGCTGCTCTCCGGCGTCAAGGATGGAACGTTCGCATTCGATGACGAAGGATTTTACTGGTTCTGTCAATTTCTCCGCAAGAACCCTGATGCTCTGGCGGAGAGTGACTGCAACGAGAACGACATTGTTCCATGGCAATACCTGATGGAGCGTCCCAGCGATTACCGCGGACAGCCCGTCTGTATCGAGGGACGATTCCTGCTAGAACAGCCTGCATACGACATCGCGACGCGTCCAGAGCTCGGTCGCCTTCGACAATGGGATATAGGCGTCGCCGGCAGCAACGCCATCGCAACGCTGGTGCTTGTCGATCCCGCGCCCAGAACAAAGAAACGATCGTTGATCCGCGTCAGGGGTTTCTTCATCAAGATCCGATCCTTTCGAACGGAATCGGGCGAAGAAGGAGCGGGACCGCTGTTTGTGGCCCGTTCTGTTGAGATACTCGAAACACCGGATCGCGCTGTTCCGCAGTCGAGCGGTCTGGACGGACGCGATCTGCTGACGGCGATGGCAGGAATCGTCGTCGTCTTGTTTTTCCTTTCCGTCATCGTTCGTCGACGCGTGAGCCGCGCCACAGCGGCGACGAGTGCGTCATTCGAGAGGCCGCGAACTTCAGGGACCAACGCAGATTTTCAGTGGATGGATGAGAATTCGGCCGCGCCGCCTCGTGGGGACGATTCATCTATTCCTTGAATGCAAGAGTTACACTTCTTTTGCAAGGCATCGTGCGTGATGAGTTGCATATGGACGCGCATGTGGCGAGAATTCAGATCAAATGTTCGAATCCGCGGCTTGATTCGAACGCCTCACCAAGCGAGAGACAGGATGCGAATCGACGAAACGGATGACATGAAGCACTCGCCCAGATCCATTATTGCAGCCGTAGCGATTGTCATTGCTCTGACATCCTCGCTCCGCGCCGCGCCGAATCCTGAAATCACCGTCGTGCCGCTTGGCAATGCGACGATAAAAAACGGCGTGCAGGAGCTGTCCTTTCGATTGTCGTCCGCGTCGCAGGGCCAGACGCCTCAGCCGCTCGTCTTCATCGCTGCACAGCCGCGAAGTAATCCGCAGGCGGCGGCCGAGGACGCGAATCCGCCGGCGGCTGGCAATCAGGTTCCGGCAACGCTATCGATTGAAATCGGCGGCAAAGCGCTTCCGGACTGGGTCCTTTCGGCGGAAGCAACGGCGTACGTCATCAATCTGGATACGATTCGAGCCAATCCGGAATTCGCAGCGGGGCGCGTGCGGGCAAAGCTGCACATGAAATCGAACGCCGACATGGTTGTCGTCGCCGTGTTGGGAATGCCCGATCCGAGGTTGGTCGGAGGTCCCAATCGCACGAGTCTCAATGGCCCGTTGGCGGAGTTTGCCAGGGCGGCAACGCAACAGCCGGCGCGCGACTATTTCGGCGCGATGATCGACGAGTTCGCCGGACGGCAGGACGCAGCTGTTGACGCGTTCGGGAAACTGCGATCCAGCGACGACGTCGATGTCGCGCGTTTCGCGCGGCGATCGATTCGACGGATCGAGTACCTTCGACGCATATCCAGACTGTCCGGCAATTTTCTCGAGCACTATCGATGGGGTTTGTACCTTCAATTCTGCGGTCTCTATCGTCCCGCGTACGACGAGTTCGAAGAGTGCCGGATGATTCATCCGCCCCATGAAGACGCCCAGTTTCGCGCCGCCGAATGTTTTGAAATCATCGGCAGCGAATTGATCGGATTGATTGACTACATCGATCGGTGCGAGCTGTCCGCTCCCGCAGGTGATGTAACACGATTTGATGTCCTCGCGCTTATCCAGCAGCCCGCCGGCGATCAGGTGCTTTCAGATGAGGAACTCGCCGGACTGATCGACCATCTGACGATCACCAGGAAAATGATCGCCGCGGCGACGTCAGGCGCGATTCGATTGGACATTTCGATTCGAATCTTGAAGAACGACGAAGACACGGATTTCGTCCAGTATCCGAACGGCGCTTGGGGACCCAGAGCGGCCAGGTTGGATCGAGATGGTTGGTTTGACGGCGTCATAACAATCCGACCCTCAACCGTTGGAACTGTTGGTACTGATGTTCATGTTTCGCCCGTCGGGCAGGGACCAAAGGGGACGACTGCCGCGAGCACGACTCACGGAGCACGCTGGTCCGACTTTGTTGAGATCGTCTATCGGATGATGAGTGATGCGGGCCGGCAATCCGGCGCAAGCCCGACATTACCCGCAGCCGTTGACGCCGTGACCGCCGGGATCGCTCCCAGTCCGCACATCGGATTCTCCTGCCGTTCGGCCTTGCGATATCGACTGCCTCGCAACGAGTATGCGGGACTCGACGTTGCCGAATTACCGCTGGAGGAATCTTTCTTGAGATCGTGGCGGATTGACGGACCGTATGAACCTTCCGAGTCGGGCGGTGCATTCCAGCAAATGCCGATTGCGGAAGGCGACGTGGGGCAGGCAGTCGTATCGGATTCATCACGCATTTCCCTGGAATCAGTTTCCGGGAGCCGGCCGAATCAGCGCGTTCGGGCCACGTGCTGGGTCTATGTTCCCGGCGATCAAATTGTGCAGCTCCGAACGGACCAGCAGCAAGCGCTTGGCGTGCGCGTCAATGGGCGCGTCATTCGCGGCGATCTGAACACCGACTCCGATGATACCAGGCAAGAGACATCCGCATACACGGGACTCCGGCTCCTGCGAGGCTGGAATACGCTTGAAATCGTGACGAGCGTGGCGGCGTCGGGCGTCGCGCCAACGTTCAGGGCGTCGCTGCTGACGACGGCGCGGAAGCCGATCGGCGGTCTCGCATCGCTCAACAAGCGACCGCAGAGTGGCGTTATCGCAACGGACAATCTCCAGACGGACGGTCGCCGCATGTTTAATTGGGACGATGTGCGCGATGATTGGCGATACAAGTTGCCGCTGCTCGATTTGGCGGCCGCGACAGGTGCAAGCGGCATCCACGTGACGTCGGACGTCGGCGCCAGGACCGGATACATCGCCGTCACGATTCCAGCCCGCAAAGACACTGCCACGTATCGATCCGCTCCAGCGAAATGGTCCTCAGAGACTGATCGCGATGTCGTGTTCAACAACTTGTTGGATTGGCATCGGGAATGGTGTCTCGGCATCCACGTTGATTCGGGCGAGCGGCGTCGCCAGTTGCTGTTCGTGCGGCCCGAAGGTGTGGAAGCCGTTGTGCGATGCCTGCGCGAAGGGGACAAGGCGATGGCGAATTGTGCGGATACGAATCCAATCGATCGACTGATCGGTCGAATCGAGGTTCCAGGCAATGGCTGCGTGCACGACCTGATTGTGCTGGACGTCTGCCTGGGTGATGAATCCACATGGCCGATTGACGAAGAAGATCTTCTCGCCCCATTGGGTGACTTTGTGCCCAATTCGGAATTCATAGGTGTGACAGAACCGATGTTGCCGACAACACTCGGTGGTTGATCTGGTTTTTCCGTGGTGCCGGGTTTGAAGACGTTGTTCCGCGCGGGCGACATCTCAATTCGCCAGCGCAATCGTGCGCCGTCGGCCCACGGCCCCGCGAGTTGGATACTCGATGCGATTGCAATCCCAATTCTCCAACGTCGATTCCCAATGCATTGGCGGAAGAATGTCCGTATCATGGGCCCGGCGTACGACAGAGTGGATTTCCTTGAACGCGATGGCAGGGCGTCTGCATGACGACGGAGATCAGGGACATCGAACAATCGCCAGGCGAGATGCGGGAGAACCGTCGATTCGCCCGCATCTCGGGCGCGGAAGGCCGCCGCGTCGTCCTTCTCGCCGTGCATCATGTTGAAGTGGCCGGCGTCACCTACACGGGGGGCGCGGAGAAGCACATTCAGACGGTTATTCCGGCCATGATCGACGCCGGCGCTCAGGTTCATGTCGGTTACTCGGGTTCGACGATCTATCATCAACTCCTTGAGGCGTATCATCCGAATCAACTCACGGTCGAAAAGACGGACTGGCTTGACGAGGTCGTTTCCGGCGATCGTCGCCTGAGTCCGGGACTGGTTGTCGACCGAATGCGATGGTTTCGGGCAACGGGCGCCGACACGGCGCTCTTCGTGCAGCAGGCAAGTGGTTCGGCATTTCTCGCGTCCGTCTTTGCGGCCCGTGCCGCCGGCTTGCGCGTTGTCTCCAGCTTGCGGCAGCCGCCGAAGGAAGTGCCGCCGCCGCATGGTGGCCGCATTGCCGGCGTTGTGCCGCGCCCCGGATTCTGGCGTCGTCGTGCGATCTGGCGTCATCGATTTCCCGCGCGGCTTTCCCACACATTGATCTACAACAGTGAGCGCGTCGCGGAATCGTATGAGCGAGAATACGCCTTCGATCGTGACAAACGTCATGTGATTCACAATGGTGCCTGTCCGCGCCAGTCAGGTTTCCCACGAGAGACGACGCATCGCATCGCGACGGTCGGTCGCGTGACAAAGGCCAAGGGCGCCGATCTGCTGCTGGATGCGTTTGGATGCGTCGCTCGCGATGATCACAAGATCGAGTTGACGTATTACGGCGACGGGCCGGATCGAGAAGCGCTGGCGTCACGCGCCGCCGAGTCAGGGCTCGGCGATCGCGTTCGTCTGGCCGGATTCGTCGCCGATCGCGATGCGATTTATGCAAATGTCGATTTGTATGTCCATGCATCGCGGCGCGAGTCCATGTCGAACAGCGTGATTGAAGCCCTGGCGAGCGGTATTCCGTGCATTGTGACGGATGTCGGCGGAATGTCCGAAGCCGTGGTCGATGGCGAGTGCGGTCTGGTCGTTCCGCCGGATGATGTCAAAGCGCTGGCGGCGGCGATACAGCGGATGCGCGGCGATCGCGTGTTGTACGATCGATGTGCGGCGGGGGCGCTGGATCGTGCGCGACGCATGTTCGATGAGCGGACGAACATGGAGCAATTGGTTCGTGCCGTACTGGCCATCTGAGTCGGCTGAATCACAGATTTTCTCAAGTGTCCGCCTGCACGTGATGAATTCTTGTCATACCGTGTCGATCGGGTGTGAACTTCACGTCGCAACACGTGCAAACTCCCGCAAACTCTCGCAAATTCCCGCAATCGGTCGCAACGAAACAGTTCGAACCCGAGGCCTGCGACGCTGCCTGGTGGCACTTTGCCTTCCTTATTGATTTCCTGCTCGGCGCTACGTGATGGGACTGTCGTCGGGCCTTGCGCAGATCAATTGATGACCTGTGCCTACAATGCAATCGGGATTCGCCTGGCAATGTGTTCGACTCGATGCCGACGGTGTGCGGCGCGGGCGTGAGGCTATTTGCTCAGGACGGCCGTCGGCCAGGTGCTTGGATCGATGTGCCAGTTCATGTCGTCGCCGATCGTCAACGATTGCTGCCCGAGTTCCAGGTCCTCCACGATGATGAACAGGCCAATGCGCGGATTCTCCGACGGATCGAATCCGTTCAGGGCGTCGGCTGTGAGCAGGGCGGTCAGATCGTAGCCATCCTTGCGGAGTTTCGAACCGATGACGAGATCATTGGACGTGGCGACGGGACTTTCTTCCGTGGCGCGATTTACTTTGGCGCCGCCGGCGATCGGACGGCTGCTTCCGGAACTCGAATCGCTCGGCAGAAGGAAGAATTGCTGGCAGAATCGCGTGGCGCGGCGGATGTTCCGCGTGTCGCGCATGTCGGTCATCACGCGCACGTTGTCGCCTCGCCAGAATTGCGACGCATCGCAGTTGAGCGCCTCCGTTTTCCCGCTGACGCGCACGCCGATGTAGATCCCCTTGGCGTTCCAGCCGGCGTATACGTCGGCAAAGGGCGTCTCGTTGTCCAGTTCGCAGAGCGCGGGGAGTTTGGATTCATCGGGCCATTTGCCGAGGGTTCCGTTCAAGGGCGGATCGGTCTTGAAATGCAAAAGCGCCAACTCGGACTTGATGAGGAATCGATTGGGAATGAGGGCGTCCATGTTTGCTCCGTCGTTCGTGCTGACGCGTGGATTGTAGCCGAGATCTCGCGAGTCGTTCAGGTGTTGGGGTGTGTGGGCGCGACGCCCGTGTGTTCAGGACGTTCTTGCGGGCGAGACGCCCGCACTCCCCTGTTGTGGGCGGGAACCGGGACGTTCTTGCGGGCGAGACGCCCGCACTCCCCTAGGATTTCCCCGTCAGTCGTTGATAGGCCTCGGCGACTGTCAGCACTTCCGCCGAGCTCTCCAGCGCAGCCCGGACGGCTGTTTCAAATCGTCGGGGCGTGCAACCGACATCCGAGGGTTCGTCGCAGACATCGTGCGTGTAGAAGATCAGCCAGCCGCATCGGGCGGCATTCTGATCGACCCAGATGCGGTCCGTTTCTGCCGAGCCGTCGGCATCGTATATGCGGCGGGCCCGAAGCAGATTCAGATGGATCACGCCCGTGTTGATTCCATCCTCGACGCCTCGAAGCGTGTCGAAGCGGGGCGTGAGGGCGCGCTTGTTTCCGATGCTGATGCTGCCGGACGGATAGGAGAAATTCTGAAGCGATCCATTCGGTACCAGGCGTCTTAACTCGGCAAGGTTCTTCTCGATGTCGTCCACGCAATTGCGCACAGGCGTTCTCCGCAGGTTGGGATGCGAATACGTGTGGCAGGCGATTTCGTGGCCGTCATCATGCGTCGCGAGAAGGTCGTCCCGCGTGTAGAGCTTTCCGATCCGGGACGTCTGATCCATGAGGCCGAGCGCCGTGTAATAGGTTCCGTGAACATCGTGATCATTCAGGATTCGTCCGGCAACAGTCCACGCCGACTGCGGATAGTCATCGAACGTGAAGGAAACGATCGGCCGATTCAAGTTCGATCGAATCGTCTTGGCGCTGAACGCGCGATAGTAGGGCTGGCGCAGTCGGCGATTGGCCCATCGCTTCAGCCGGGACTTTAACGGCATGCTCATGCGATTTCCGCCGCACTATGAACTACACAGATCAAGCCGTCGTCGAGAATTGCGCGATCGGCGGGGAGTACCAGGCAAGCGATTCCATCAGAATCGCCGCGCCGTTCGAAGCCGAAGTCATCGAAGACCTTGCCCGCCGGTGCGTTGCGCGGCGTCTGGCGATAGTTGGCGTGAAAGTCGCGCGGTGGATCGCCGCGATAGTGATTCAGCAGGAACGTCAGGACGGCATGTTCGACGCGCTTGGATTGAACGCGGCAACTGAACATGAGATCCGTCATGATCGGCGTACCGGCTTCGACGAGACAGAATCCGATCGTGCCGTACGTGCCGAATCGATCTTCACAACGAAGCACCCACGCGTCGGGCTTTCCGTCTGCGAGAATCTTCTCCAGTACAGAGCGATCGTATCGATTTCCGGAGAAATTCAGTTGATTCGTCCGCTGTGTCAGTTCATGGACGCGATCGATGTCGGTTGCGGACAATGGAGAAACAATGACGCGGATGTTGCAATCGCGCAAAAAGGCATTGTAATCAGTGCCTGCTGAGACACGGATCGTCTCGCGCGTCGCCTGTTCGCGATACATGCGTCGGCGGCTCCGGCTTTCATCCGTCACTGGAACGTCGAACATCGGATCGTCCGGGAGACGCCGAAAGAGAGCCGCATCAATGACGCGCACGTCCCGGCAGTTCTCGCCAACTTCCGCTCGTTCGAACGATGAATCGTCCACAAAAACGAGCGTGTCCATGCCGATGTTCAGCTTGTCGGCGATCTGCGACATTGCCTCGCTCTTCGGTCCCCATGAAATCTGCGGATGCAGGAAGAATTCTTCGATTCCAAATCGTCGCAGAACGGCGAGCGCTTCGTCGGCGTTGTTCTTACTTGCGATTGACTGAAGAATACCCCGGGCGTCCAGCGCCTTGATCACGTCTACTACGCCGTCGACCAGCGTCAATGCATCCGCGCCGTCTTCGACGAGGATGCCGTGCCAGAGTGTATTGTCGAGATCCCACACAACGCATTTGCATCGTGGCGAGGCGGGCTCGTGATCTTCCGATTCCGACTCTGACGCCGTCGGTACGCCGGACTCGCGAACGAAATCGAGCATACCGAATACGAGCGTCGTTCCATCGGGAACATCGTTCGGGATCAATTCGATCTTGTAGGGCGACGACAGGTCAACAAACTGGAGAATCTCCGGGACGGGGATTCGTGTCGTGTTATATCCCGGCTTGACGTGTATGAGCGTTTGAAAATGCGTTCCGTCTCGCTCCTGCAAGTCGAGTGGAAGCACGGACATTGACAGTCTGATCGTCTGCGGCTGCGGGTTGTAGCACTCGAACACAAAATGCGTCAATGCATTCGCTGAACCGGCTGCCGTCCGCACACGACGATTCTTCTGATCGTATCGGAGTCGGATGAGTGTCTTTCGGATGCGTTCCGGCGCCGGCAATCCGTTCAGTATGCCTGCGATTCGCGCGTCGCTGCGTTCCGCGGCGCGGACCTGATCCAGCGAGTGCGTTTTCGCGTTGCCGTAGGCAAAAAGCTTGCCCCATTGTTTGAATCGAATCTTCAACAACACGGGGCTGAGGCCGTCGGGATTCTGGATACCGACAATTCCATCGGTGAATCGCCGACATTTCCCATCGACGCGCGCCTCGTACAGATCACACGTCTGATAGCAGTGTGGAATTGCGCACTCCGTGCAGTGCTCGGCCCAGGGAAGCATCGTTCGAGCGACGGTTCGTGCGCTCGGTTTTTCAAAGCGCGCGAGAATCTCCACGGGAATCTGATCCGATGACTCCGTGCGCTGGTTGGATTCTCTTTCGTACATGGTGTCCTGGATCGATTACGGCGAATCGGGCAATTCCATTCGACATCGTAATGCGGCGGCGTCGGGATTCAACGCGTGATCAGTCGTGCCGTAGTGCGTCGATCGGATTCAGCCCGGCCGCTCGACGGGCCGGAAGCAGCCCGAACAATACGCCGACGCCGGCCGAAAAGACGAAGGCGATGGCGACAATCGTCGGGGACATCAATGGCTGGACACCGATCGCGCTGGAAATATACGCGGCGCCGGACACGCCGAGCACGATGCCCACAGTTCCGCCCGCCGTGGAGATGACGGCGGCTTCGATCAGAAACTGCCGATTGATGGCCTTGGTTGATGCGCCGATCGCCATGCGAATGCCGATCTCTCGAGTTCGTTCCGTGACGGACACGAGCATGATGTTCATGATGCCGACGCCGCCGACCATGAGGCTGACGAGCGCAAGGAAAAACATCAACAGCGTCATCTGATTACTGATGGTTCGTGCCTGCTCTTCCTTTTCCTTCAACGTGGAAACACGAAAGTCATTCCGGTCCGCGTCACCTAGTTTGTGGCGCTGGCGAAGGAGCTGCGTGATCTGCTGTACGGCGAACTCAACATCGTCATCGCTCTTGGCTGAGCAGAGGATGGCGTCGGGCTCGCGGCGATTCATGATGTCGCGAAGCATGATCGGAAGCGGCACGATCAGTGCGTTGTCCTCGTCCATGCCGAGTGGGTTAACGCCCTTGGGTTCGAGGACGCCGACGATTTTCAGATTGATTCGACCGATGCGCACGGTTCGATTGATCGCGTTCCGATCACCGAACAATTCGCGCATCGTCGTCTGACCGATGAGGCAGACGCGGCGCGAAGCGATCAAGTCGAACGGTTCGAGATCGCGGCCCTGTTCGATGCCCCAGTTACGGATGGCCGTGTACTTGTGATCGGCGCCAGTAATTGGCACGGTCGCCGTATTCGTATCGCTGACGATGAGGACGTTGCTGCCTTGCACGCCGCTGGCCATCGAGACGCCGTCGCATTCGATTTCGATGGCTTCGGCGTCGTCGCGGCTGAGATTCGTGTTGGCCTGGATGCCGATGGTGCCGATGCCCTTGCGCGTGTCCTCCGTGAAGACGAACATCATGTTCTTGCCGGCCTTGCGGATATCGCCGATCAGCGAGTCCTTGACGCCCTGGACGACGCTGACGCAGATGATGACGACACTCACGCCCATGATCATGCCGATCATCGTGAGGAAGCTGCGCAGGCGATGCCGCCACAGCTCGCGAAGTCCCATCTTGAAGCATTCGATCCACAGTGCGAACAACGCTTACGCCTCCGGTATGGACATGGACAGGGCGCGAACATCGGGCACGGCCGGTCCGCCGCAACGCGGTGTTGCCTGATCCGCGATGATGTGACCGTCGCGCAGGACGACAACGCGTTCCGTGAATTCGGCGACGCCGGGATCGTGCGTGACGATGATGATCGTCAGGCCGTCTTTCGTATGCAGTTCGTCGAGAATCTTCATGATCTCGCCGCTCGTGTGGGTATCGAGATTGCCTGTTGGTTCATCGGCGAGCAGGACGCGCGGCGTATTGACGAGGGATCGGGCGATGGCGACGCGCTGCTGCTGGCCGCCGGACATTTCCGAGGGCAGGTGGTTTGCGCGATCGGCGAGGCCGACTTTATCGAGGGCGGCGAGGGCGGCTGCGCGGCGTTTTCGCGTCGGCACGCCGGCGTAAACCATCGGCAATTCGACATTTTCGACGGCCGTGCTGCGCGTCAGCAGGTTGAAGTTCTGAAAGATGAAACCGATGTACTCGTTCCGCAGCGCTGCGAGTTCGTCACGACTCTGCTTGCTCGTCAGCTTGCCGGCTAAGTGATACGTGCCCTTCGATGGGACATCCAAAGCGCCCAGAATGTTGAGCAACGTCGACTTGCCCGAACCGCTGGCCCCCATGATCGAGATGTACTGGCCCTCGGGAATGTCGACGTTCAGGCCGCGAACGGCGTGGACGGCGTTGGCGCCGGAGTCATAGGTCTTGTGCAGATCGCGCAGCTTGACTGTGATCGGCCGGCTCGGATCGTCGATCGTGGAGACGATGGGGGCAGAATGAATGGCGGGGGCGTCAGGCATACGTGTCGGATCACAAACTGCGTTCGGCCGGGTTGGCCTGACGGATCGCCTCCTTCAGACTAAAACCGGCGGAGCTTTTCTCGATGAATTTGTGGACGAACTTGTCGCCTGATTTGGCGCCATCGAGGATCTGCGTTTCAAAGTTGTCTGTGACGCCGGTCCACAGCGGAACTGGCATCCACGTGTTGTTCAACTCGTCAAACGTCCATGCGGCAGACTTCTGGCAATAGTCGATGCGAGTGCCGTCGGAATTCTTCGGTTCTGCCGGATACGCCGCTTCCATCGCGTCGAGAAGTTTGCGGCGTGCTTCGAGTTCGAGCGGCGGACGGAATCGCAGGGCCTTGTTGGCGATCTTCTCCGTATTGTCGTGGCGGACACATTCGATCACGACGTTGACGCTCATGCCCGGGAGCAGCGTTCGCCTGGCGTCATTCTGTACTTCGAGAATCACGGTGTACGTCGTGACGCCCTGGATGATTTCGGGCTGGTTGCGTTTCTGAAGGATTGCGCCTTCGAAGTTGGATCGTTGTTTGCCCTCAACGGTAAATGTGGCTTTCTGGCCGACTTCGATGTGGGCGATATCCGACTCGCTGACGCGAGCGCTGACTTTCATGCGGCTGAGGCTCGGCGCGATCAGAAAGAGCGGCGGCGGCTGGAGCGTCGGATTAACAGTGGTTCCGACGTCGAGGAATCGCGTCAGGACGATACCGTCGATGGGAGAACGGATAACGCATTTCTCGACCTGCGCCTTGGTCGTATCGAACTGCGCCTGTGCCCGCGCCTTGTCGGATTTGGCCTTGACGAGGGCCTGGTCGAGCCGGGGCGGCATGAAGCGTTCGTTATTCTGCGCCTGTTGCAACGCCGTTTGTGCGATCTTCACTGCGGCCTTTGCCTGATCGAACGCCGTCTTGGTCGCGAGCCACTCCGCCTTCGGCGCCTGCTTTCGATTAAAGAGATCATCCAGTCGCTGGAAGTTGAATTCCGCCATTTCAAGCGCGGACTTTGCCGACTCGAGCTCCTGGGCCGCTCGCTCCGTGAGGACTGGAAGCAGGGAAAGCTGCTCTTCGCATGCGATCTTCGCGTCGGCGACCGCGCTTTCTGCCGTGGCGAGGGCCGCGACGGACTGGGCGTGCTGGGCGTCGACCAATTCCGGATCGATGCGGCAGATGATTTCGTCCTTCTCGACGGGATCGTCAAAGTCGCGAAGGATCTCGACGATCTTGCCTGTCGCCTCGCAACTCACGATGACTTCGCTCAGCGGTTCCAGCGTGCCAAGCGTTTCCACGGCAAACGTCAGTGGTCCACTGACCACTTCGGAATACTCGATCTCGTGCTTGTTTTCCCCGCCGGTCATCGTCATGTAACCGACGACGCACGCGGCGACGATGAGCAGAAAAACAACTAGCTTTAGCTTCATCTCGGATCCGTCAACGGTGGGGGACCTAATGGCAAATGACTACCTGCGGGAAGTTTAGGCGACAATCCGCACGCTGCCAACAATAACGGATATACAACAGAATTCGAGGCAGGATGCGATGCGAATGGCCCGGAGCGTCAGTGTGTATTGACGCGAGAATCGTGCGCGAGAATCGATAATTCAGGCGAACTCGACGGAGAACCGACGATGGCTCGATAGGGAGCGGCGCTTTCCGTTGTCGGCGTGGGATCGGCCGTGCGCGACGGACTGCGAAGTATATATTTGTAAATTTCCCCTCGGACGAACCGTTCCGTGACGCAGTCTGCATGCCCACCTGTCCAGCCGAGACTGGCGTGGCGGCCGGTGCGACCGATGTTGACGACGCGACTCGATTTCGAGCCCGGGCCCTTGAGGCCGACGAGGCCGGCCGAATCGTCGAACGTGCCGTCAATGGTTCCCAACGCGCGCACGGGTCCCTGAAGAACCGGATCGCTCGACGTGTAGTAGCAGATGATCTTGCCCTTCATGTTTCGTAGCGCGGGGTTCAGATCGTATTTCGCCGACAGGCTTGATCCCGTCATGACATAGTTGTTCACTTTGTAAGGTGGATCGACGTTCTCGATGGCCCAGATTCCGACACCTGTGCCTGCGGACAGGGCGATGATATTGGCGTCTGCCCCGGGATTGTCGCGCAGGTAGCGTGTGATTTCATTGCCCAGCGTCTTGCCCGATCCCCTTGCAATGAATCGCAGCGTCTGATCGAGGGCCGGATTAAACGTGAGGGACCATCGATGATTCGTGACGGCGCCTTTGTAGCCACGATCTTTCAGACCGTTCGGGACGCCGATTGCGCCGAATCCCCAATTGCCGGCGCCATCGATGTACCAGGTGCGACCAAATCGCTGAGCCGGATCGGTGCACCCCGAAAACGGCGCGATAGCGATCAATAGCAGGGAAATTGAGAGAATCCGACTTGATAGACGCATGTTGATTGCGAGCATTTCGATCCGCCGTCTGCGAACTGATGGGCACCAGCGCCCTGACTTTAGTATTCCGAGAATCCAGTAAGGCCCTGCACACTAGATAGGAATTGGCACGATATATGTCCTGAACGCAAACCAGGCACCTGCCGTCGTACCAACCATCGCCTCAACATGCTCATGTTTACACGATTGTGCCAAAATCGTCCAGATGTCCGCCCCATCCGCGGACCCGATGCGTCGATTTCGCTGTGGGCGAATTGACATTCTCAGCGTTCCCTTTCGCGGAGGCGTTCCGGATCCCGCTCGATGCGGCGACTGTTATTCCGTGTGAATGCTCGATTGCGCGACCTGCCGCCCTGATATCGGTCGTCAAGTGGCCCGAGAATCCAGTGATTTTGCGAGATTCGTCGGATCGGGGGATTCGTTATTTGACGCATGTCTTCATGGTCACGAGCAAGAACCCGATGAATTCCACAGTATGACCACGAATCAAGACGCCACACATGCGCGCCAATATGTCAGGCACGAAGTCTCGATTGAGGCCCGAATCGAGCCGCACGCGGACCATGCCGAACAATACCGGCTTGCCGTTCCCGATGCGCAGTCGGGACTCGCCGTCACGGACGTGAGTGGCGGCGGACTGGGGATTCAGTGCGGGATCTTCGTCCCCAAACGAATGAAAGTCATCGTTCACGTGATGGCGGGTTCGCAAGTGGCCGGCGTGGCCAGCGAGGTCATTCGGGTTCGCGCGATTGCCCGTCGTTGTGAAATGATCGATCACAAGCCGACATATCTGATCGGGCTGCAATTCGTAGACGCCAACGGCGCCGATGAGAAGCGGCTGATCGAGGTCGCCAACTCTGTCGTGACCGGCACTGCTGCCGAGTCGGATCGCGAAGCTGTCGCCGTGGGGGATCCGTCCGATGTTTGATCCCTCCGCCATCTTGCGCGATCAAATACTAAAAGCGAAAATTATCGAGCCGAAGCGTCTTGCGGAGTTCGAGTCGCTGGCCGTTGAGCAGGATACGGACCTTAGAACCATCCTGCGAACGAAGCGCGTCCTGACTGACAGCCAGCTTCACTCGCTCGAGGGGCTTCGTCTCGGCATGTCATTCTGCGATATCTCCGACTTCATTCCGCGGGTCGACAACGCGGAGATCATTCCCGAGGATCTCGCGCGTCGTCACATCATGTTTCCGTTGTTTGATTTCGACGATCTCATCACGCTCGTGATGGAGGATCCGAATGATCTCACGGGTGTGGACCAGGCTCGCCGTCTGACGAAGAAGGAAGTCGACGTTGTCCTCGGCAATCGCAAGGACATCCTCGGCCTGATCGAGCGCGCCTATGGCGCCAGCAAGTACCTCCAGTCGTCATCGCTCGCTGATCAACTGATGGAAGTCACTTTCGACGAAGAGGTCGACGACGAATCGCAGCCGGTCATCCGACTCGTCAATGACTTGATCGACGAGTCGATTCGCCAGGGCGCGTCGGACATCCACATTGAACCGACGGAGTCGATGCTTCGCGTGCGTATTCGTGTGGACGGCGTCCTCCGCGAGATCGCCGCGCCGCCGCTGGGTATGCATCGGGCCCTCGTATCACGTATCAAGGTGCTGGCCCGATTGGACATCTCGCAATCGCGGGCGCCGCAGGACGGGGCCATCAGTCATATATGCGATTCCTCCGAAGTCATTCTGCGAATTGCAATCCTTCCGTCGATTTTCGGCGAGGCCGTCGTCATTCGAATCCTTCGCAACGAATCGGAAGCCATATCGCTTGGCGAATTGGGGATGGACAAGGCGATTCTGGAGCGATTCCAGCGACTCGTCACGAATGCACACGGGATGATTCTCGTCTCGGGCCCAACGGGCTCGGGGAAGTCGACAACTTTGTATGGCGCGATGAAGGTCATCGCGTCGCCGCAGAAGAATATCATCGCGATTGAAGATCCCGTTGAGTATCGCACCAGCGCGATTCGCCAGGTTCAGGTCAATCCGGAAGCGAATCTCACGTTTGCGACGGGCCTGCGATCGATGTTGCGACAGGATCCCGACGTCATCATGGTCGGCGAAATCCGCGATCGCGAAACGGCGCAAATCTCTGTCCAGGCGGCGCTGACGGGGCATTTGCTCCTGAGTACCGTCCACACGAACGACTCCATCAGCGCGATCGCGCGATTCCGCGATCTCGGCGTGGCGGAGTATCTGATCTCGTCGTCCCTGCTTGCTGTTCTGGCACAGCGACTTTGTCGCCGGGTTTGTCCGGAGTGTCAGGCGCCGGATACACCGCCGGCGCATTATCTGCGGGCACTCGGACTCGAGCCCGACGCGCTGGATTTCGAGCCGATGAAGGGCAAGGGCTGCCGCCGGTGTATTGGCACCGGATACGTCGGGCGAATCGGCGTGTACGAGCTTTTCGAGATGAATGACCAATATGGAGAACTCATCGTTCGCGGTGAACCGACAGAAGTCGTTCGTGCGGCTGCGAAGGAGCGGGGCATGCGATTTCTCGCCGACGACGGCGTCAACAAGATTCGCCAGGGACTGACAACGGTCGAAGAGATCGTTCGTATCGCGGGCCGATGCTAGCGATCGAGGAGTGCATTCGTGCCGACTTTCCATGTAGAGTTTGCGACATCGAACGGAAAACGTGTCAAAGAAACGTTTGACGCAGCCAACGAGCGCGCCGTGTTTTCCAAGATTGAAAGCCGCGGCGGCACGCCGATCCGCGTCACGCCCGCCAAGGCTGGTGCGGGGAAGGCGTCCCGGATTCGCAAGACAAAGGGCGGAAAGGCGATGCGCCGCGCGTTGCTCGACTTTACGCACCAGATGGCGGCCGTCGCGGAGAGCGGCATACCGATCATTGCGGGACTTCGGGCCGTCGGCGAACAGACTGGATTTCCTCCTCTTCGCGCCGCAATCGGCCGTATCGTCGGTCGAATCGAAGGTGGTCGGACACTGGCGGACGCCGTCGACGCGGAACCGGAGATGTTTCCGGAGATCTACGCCAAGACACTTGCAGCGGGCGAATCCGCCGGAAAAGTCCCGGAGGTCATGAATTCCCTCGCGGGTTATATCGAACAGGAAAACGAAACCAGAAGCCAGATCAAATCGGCCCTGACGTATCCACTGCTTGTCGTGATCACGTTGGTGCTCGCGACGGCCGTTCTGCTTGTGTTCGTTGTGCCCCAATTCAAGGAACTCTTCGCGAAATTCGACAGCGAACTTCCGTTACCGACGAAGATCCTTCTCGGGACCAGCGACGCCATCATCAATCACTACATCCTCATCGCGATTGGACTTACGGGTGCCTATTTCGCCATGCGGCACGTACTGAGTTTCCGTTCCGTTCGCGCATGGCTCGATATGCAGTTTCTTCGATTACCGGTCTTCGGCAATCTCCTGATCGGTGTCTACATGGTCCGATTCATCGAGCTGCTCGATCTCCTGATCCGGGCAGCGCTTCCGATCACGAACGCGTTGCGTGTGACGTCGGACAGCATGACCAACGAAGCGCTGCGGAGCGACGTACGCGGCATGCTGCGCGCCGTCGAAGGCGGGCGATCTCTGACGGATGCATTTTCCCGGACCCGATGGCTGACGCCCCTGGTCAAGCGCATGCTCGCCATCGGTGAACAGTCCGGTCGCACTGATCAGATATTCGACTATCTCCGAAAGTACTACGCGCAACAGACACAGCGCAGCATCAAGATGATGTCGACGCTGGTAGAGCCGATAATGGTCGTAAGTCTCGCGGCCGTCGTTCTTTTCTTTGCCCTCGCCATCTTTATGCCGATGTGGAAATTGCTGAAGCTAGTCGGGACTGCGTAGAAGCGCATGTCTTGAAGTGAGTAAATTCGTTCTCTTGGGAAAGAGTGTTTCGACAGGAGTTTTCAGAAAATGCGAAATCGAAATCAACAACGACGCGGCTTTACGTTGATCGAACTGGTCACCGTCATCGTCATCCTCGGTATTCTGTCGGCGGTCGCGCTGCCTGTTTACCTCGACTATCGAGCCGATGCTCGTTCGGCCGCCTGTAAAGGCGCACTGGGCGCGCTGCGGGCAGGTGTCGCGAACTACTACGCGTTCGCCGCAACGCCGGCAGGGGGCGGCAACGCCGCCTATCCGAGCATTACGATTCTCGGGACGGCCAACTCCGTTATGAACGGCGGCGTGCCGGACAATCCTTACGACACGGACGGCACGGGCAACAACCTTGTTGCCGGTACGTCGAAAGGCACTGTTACGGGCACAACCGGCGGCTGGTCATACAACGTGGCGACCGGCGAGATCTGGCCGAACTCGAACACGGCCGGCGAGAACGCATACTAAGTGGGTTGGACGAATGAATCATTCTGTGGAACCGGCGACTCGCCGGTTCGCCACAGGCCGGAGGCCTGTGCCACATTCAATGAATCATTCTGCATTTCAACTTAGGTCGTGATCCGGGGCGATTCGATGACGCGATCGATGTTTGCGACGCGGCCTCGACGATCGCATCGTGCGGCGAAACCGATCCAGAACACCATCATGTACGCGAAGCACCCGTCGCCAACGCGGTCCGCATATACGCTGATCGAGTTGGTGACGGTTATTTCCATTCTGGGCATCATGGCCGTGTTCGTCGGCGGTCCGACGTTGCAGTACATCGGCGAAATGCGATCGAGCGCCGCCGGAGCGAGACTGGCCGGCGACATTCGATACATGCAGCGCCTTGCGCTCGCGTCCGGACGGCGAACCTGGGTCGATATCGATTCCGGCGGCAATCAATACACGCTCTATATCGAGGATGTAGACAATCCCGGCAAGGCCAATCGTGTCGGCGTCGCACATCCGATGGATCAATCGACGTCGGCCGTCGTTTTCGGGTCAGGGCCCTTTGCGGGCGTGTCGATCACAGGTGTCTCGATCAACAGCACAAGTGAGATCGAATTCGACAGCTTCGGCATCCCCTATGACGCGAGCGGCGGTGCTCTGACGAGTTATGGAGAAGTGCAGCTGACAAACGGACTGGCCGTTCGCGTGCATCCCGTCGGCGGCATGGTCGAACAGTTGGCGCTCTGAACAATGAGAATGAGGACGGCTAACAAGATTCTGATTCGCGGCACTCGGCGTCGCTCCGCGACGATTATCGAGACTGTCGCGGCAATTATCATCCTGTCTGTTGCGCTGCCCACGTTGTTGACGGCCTACGGCGAAGCGTCACATCAGTCGATCCGACCTTATCAGCAGTCCATCGCGTCCATGCTGGCGATCGAGCGAATGGAAGAAATCGTCGCTCGTCGATATCGGGGCACGGATGGATACAGCGCCGTCACGACATCAAATTTTCCGAACGAATCGCCGATTTCGGGATTCACGACATTCTCGCGCGAAGTCAGTGTGTCTTTCGTGGACGCAGGCTTGAATCCGGCGGGCAGTGATCAGGGATACAAGCTCGTCAAAGTGAAAGTCATCGGAAACCAGACAGACATTGAAATCGAACGCGTCTTTGCAGATTTCTGACGCCGTGCATTCGGGGGACAATGACAATCGTGACTGCGGACATCCGCCCATCCAGACCCGCACATGGCGTGTATCGGCGTGCGTCCTCATCGGCGTTATCGAGTCGTTTGCGATCTGCCGCGAGCCGGCGTGGGTTTACGTTGATCGAGCTAGTCGTGTCGATCGCCGTCGGCGCGATTATCAGCGGCATGGCTGCAATGATGATACTCAATGCGTCACGATTTCGGGCGGAGACGGCGGCGCGTTCCGAACTTGTGGACACGGCGGGGGCGGCCCTCGAAACCATGATTCGCACCATTCGGGAGATACCACAGGATGAGTGTCCATTGGCGGCGACTCCGTGTTTGAACGGCAATGCCCAGATTCTTGAGGCGGATGATTCGATACTGCGATTCGATGTCTACGGATTCCGGCTCAACGGATCGACGATTGAGATGTCGAACGACACGACGGTGAGTTGGCATCCATTGCTGCGTGACGCAACAGGGCTGACGTTCACTTATTCTGACCGCACTGCCGGGACACTCGGCACGCTGCCGCTTTCGGCATCGGATCGCGCGGACGTCAGGCGGATAACCGTCGAAATCGATCTGGCCCGAGGTACAGAGGCACTGGGGATTCGAACGTCGATCTACCTTCGATCGTTCATGGACGAGGTGATGAGTGACCCGTAAACAGCCCCCATCAAGGAACCATCCAACAAGGCGGAGAGGCGTTGCGATCATCGCGTTTGTTGCCGCACTCCTGGTTATCGGCTCATACGCGCTGTGGTTGTTTCAGTTGTCAGCATCGACATCGCTCAGCGCCCTGTCGCATTTCTACGGAACCAGCGCATTTTATGCCGCTGAAAGCGGCATTGAGATGGCTTTACGCGAACTGAATGCATCGCCCGCAAATGATTTCGATAGTGACGGGGCCATTGGAACGATATCAGACAACGGGAACCCGGCGGACGATCCCGCACTTTCAACAGGACGCGTCGCCGTGACGCAGTCCAGTGTGAGTCCGCCCTTGTATCAGGCGGCGGGACGGCCGGATGTCGGGACTGCCCCCTGGTCGGGATTCCGGCGCATCGTCGAGGTTCGAGCGGAGTAGCGTCGACGAACGCCATCGATCAGCGAAAGTCAGCAGAGTCCTCGTGTCGAGAGACGCGTTTCGGAGACATGGATGTCGAAGGATCGCCAGTTCATCATCGTCGAAGCCCGCCCCGAATCCCTGCGATTGAATTTTGTCATTCAATCCGGCGATCAGGCGGTCGAGTGCGTTGACGCGATCGAGATCGCTCCAAACGACCCCAATTCTGAAACATCTTCGTTGCTCGATCAACTCGCGCTCGATGCGGCGGCCGACGCAGTCCAGGAACGACTGGATTGGCGCGGCGCCGAGATGATTGTCATCGTGGGCGGCGGGGATGTTGCCTGCCATTATTTTGAAATGCCCAATCTTGAAGGCCGGGCATTGAACGAGGCCGTGCGGCTCAAGCTCTCGCAGCAGCTGCATTTCCCGATGTCGGACGCGGTCGTCGACATACGACCTTCACTGGAACCCGCGTCAAAGGGCGAAACGATTTCCGTTCGGGCAGCGGCCGTCAAACAGGAAGTCGCCGACGCGGCGGTTGCGTTCGCCCAACAGACAAAACGACATTTGATCAACGTCACGTCGTCCGCCGTCGCGCTGACGCGCCTGTCGGTATGCGCCAGGTCGGACGATGGTGCTGGTGCAACGGCGACGCTGCACGTCGATCGAGCCTATTCGACGCTCATCATCGTGGGCGACGCCGGACCCTGCCTCACAACGGAATTGCAGGTCGGCATCAATGACTTCACGAAAGCCCTGATGCGGCCCATCATCGCCGGCGACGATGTTCATCAGCTCCAGGAGGAGCAGGCGCTGGCCCTGAGAGATCGTGTTGGCATTCCGGCCCCCGATGCCGACATCGGTATTCAGGATCTGAAGGGAAAGAGCCTTCTTCCCCTGCTGGAACCGCCGCTGCAGCGATTCGCGCAGCAACTGACGCAATGGCTCACGTTCTCCGCGACGACGGAGGGCGGCGGAAATGTCAGCCAGATAGAACTCGTCGGCCTCGGGTCGGCGCTGCCCGGATTGGCGGAATCGCTTGCCGGGCGACTCAAGATCAATGTGGATCGAACCGCGTGGCTCGCGAATCATGCACGCTGCTCGCAATCGAATCCGACTTTAAGCATTGAATCATTCGGTCCGGCGTGCGCTGCGGCCAAGTTTCTGGCCGATCTCCCGGCACTGCTGCCGGAAGATGAAAAGAAGCGTCGGCGGATCGCGAGAATTCGTCGGTCAACCACCAAGGCGGGCCCCATCATTGCGGCAGCCACGCTTGGAATCGCGTTTCTCTTCAACCAGGTCGGCGGCCATCTCGGCCAGGCCGTAGGAGATGTCGAAAGCGAAATGCAGCGTGTGCAATCCATGGTGGCTGCGAATTCGCAGCGCCAACAGGATCGTGCGACGATCAACGCACTGAAAGAACGATTCGACGCTTTCTCGCGCGAGACGCCCAATTGGCTTGGAATCTTCAAGGAACTGTCGCAGATCCTTCCAAAGGAAATTCGCGTGACTCGCATGTCGACGCGTCGCAGCGATTCGGATCTCAGTATTGTTCTGGACGGCGAAGTGTCGCGATCACACAGCGGGCAGTCATACGACGAAACCGTCGAGATTGCCTTGACGGCGCTGGAGCGGAGTCCGTTCGCCAGCGCGGTTCGACTGGTCAATTCGAGTCGGAACGATGTGGAGGGCGGCAAGTTCGGAGGCACGCTGTCCGTCGAAATCTCGTTGGCGTACGAGGCCCCTGCTGCGAAAGAGGAAAAATGAACGGATTTGTCCAGGGCATCAAGGAGTGGGCTGGCTGTGCGTTCGCGATCGCGCTTGTCATCGGCGCCTCGACGTACGCATTGATGCGCGGCTCGAGCGTCGGCGCCGAAATTCGAACGCTGCAAACGGCCGCCGACTCACTGAACCAGTCGGCGCAACAGGCGCCCGCCGCAGTGATCGATGCGAACGAACTCGAACAACTGTCCAGGCGTCGTGCGGATTACGAAGCCCGGATTCGCGATTCTGCAAAACTCGGACTCGTTGTTTCACAACTGAGTGAAGAAGCGCGCAAAGCCGGATTGCAGATCGTCGAGATTGAGCCGAGACGACCGCGCGATGCCAATAACGCCAGGTATCCGTTGTTTCGCGTGACCGTCGTCGGCGACTACCAGCGCATTGCGACGTACATGCACGGCTGTCGGAATCAGCGAATTCCGGCTCGCGTCGTCGAGTTTTCCGTCTTTCCTGCGTCGGACGTGACGACATCTTCGCCGCGAGTTCTGAAGGCGGACATCACTGTTGAGGCGTTTGCGACGGAGCAACTCGCGACGAAGGAGGGGGCGAATGGACAAGCGTAAGAAGCAAGTCCTGATGGTCCTCGGGATCGGCAGCGTCGTGCTGGTTTGGCGTATTTACGTCATCTGCACGAAGTATCTGCCTGCATCGGCGTCGGCGCAGCCGCAGGCTGCGATTGCGGAGCCTGCAGCAGCACCGCCGGTTCAATCGAAGCCAGTTCGTTCGGGGGGACTCACGGATGCAGCGCTGGCCGCGC
>JAJDEC010000286.1 GCA_029259995.1 Phycisphaerae bacterium | reverse complement strand
CCGCACTGCGGACCCTGCGAGTTACTGTTGGGCGGCCCAACGATCGAACACCTTCCGGAAATCACCAACCAAGACCGAATCGGTCCACAGGCCCAGTGACTCCGCCAATGTCGCCCATTCCTTGCGATCGAATTCAGGAGGCTTGGCTTGGATTTCTGCGAGTTCAAGAACAAGCGCTTCAAATGCTCGTTCAAATTCATCATGGTGCTGCCAATGCAAGATCTCCTTGCAAGCCGCGGAACCCAGCAACTCGAGTGACTGTTGAATCAGGCATGCAACTTGATATTGCGGATCCATCAGATGCGAAAACTCCATGGCGCAAGCCTCGAGGCTGTAGTCCGTAGGGTGGGCACGGCCCACCCTACCAGGTGCCTGTGGGTTCAAGGCGGAATATTCTCTGCATGTCCGCCAGCAGGGATTCGAGTTCGGGACCGTGTCTGCCGATGCGGCCGCCGACGACGGCTTCAACGGCCGTGGGTTGTCGCATTCCCGCGTTGGCAAGAAGCGGCGTGATCTGTTCGATCCAATCGTCACGCAATGTGGCTTCGCTGGGGGCAATGCCGTTGTCGGCGAGCGTCTTATCGTATTGCGTCGCTTCAAACATGCCGAGTGCATGCGGATAGAGTGCATTCAACGATTGCTGCATGCGATGTCGGCTGTCGTCAGTTCCCGTCGCGAGATGACGCAGCATTGATTCGGCGTGCATCGAGTGGTATTTCAGTTCGCCGCGAATTTTTCGCGCGATCGCCGCGAGTGGTGCGTAGGTGCTCGATTCGAGGGCGTGCATTCGCAACACGTCGGCCTCGACGAACAGGAACTGCCGCATGAGGGAGATGGACCAGTCGCCGTGGGCGAGGAGACGATTGCGCGTCGGATTATTCTGCAGATCCGGCGTATCGTTGCCGGCGGATTCAGGGACGTGACTCAGTGCGACGAACGAGCAGCAGTGGAATGCGTTCGCGTCGCGCATGAATGCGAGATCGTCGGGCGTCGGTTCGCCAAGCTCGTGCAACAGGTTGAAGAAGGCGAGGGCGTGCCCCATCTTGTCCTGCGCCGTCGAGGAGAACGCAATGTCCTCTTCGAGGATGGGGCCGATGCCCGTCCATTCGGAATTGCGATGACCGATGATGATACTGTCGTCGGCGATGCGATAGAGCAGATCGACGACGGCTTTCTTCAATGCCGGCGTGAGCGTTTCGGTTGTGTATGTCGTGCTCATGGTTCGTGTCTCGTCAGTTGCGGCTCGCTAGATTTCTGTGGCGTCGCCGACGGCCTTGGCGCGTTTCGTCGTTTCGTAGCCGAAGGCCTCGCGATAGCTCTTGTCCGTGCCGTGTTCGAAAATGTCGGCGTCTTCATAGGTCGTCGCGGTAATCGCCTCGGCGTCGACGACCCAGAGGTTCACGCAGGCCTGCCTGCGGGCGAACTGCTCTTTTGCCATCAGAATGGCAGTTTCTGAGTCCGGCGCGTGGACGCTGCCGACGTGGACGTGCGGTTCGCCGCGGACGGGTTGATGGAAGACTTCGTAGATTCGCCAATGTGTGTCCGTCATATGCGCCTCGATGTCGAAATTCGTGTCGGGTCGATGACCTGGCCTACAGGATTCTGGTCAAATTCGTCACGTCGGCAGGGGGACACGTTGTCCGCGCGCCGCGGCGCCGAGCGCTTCTCGCACCCAGCGGCCATGTTCGTGTGAGAGTCGGCGTGTCTCGAGTCGTTGAGCGCTGACGGGACCGTTGCCCCGAACGACGCCGATGAATTCATCCCAGTCGGGTTCGGTGTAGGTCCACTTCTTGGCTTTCTCGTCGTATTGCAGGTTCCACTCGGCGGGGACTGTCAGGCCGAGGTTGAACATCTTCGGCAGATACTTGACGAGAAACTCCTGTCGCTGGGCGTCGTTCGTCTTGAGCTTGATGCGCCAGCGCATGAGTTGTTCCGTGTGTTTCGACTCTTTGTCGGCAGGTCCGTGGAACATCATGATCGGCTTCCACCAGCGATTGACGGCGTCCTGGAGCATTTCGCGCTGGAGCTTTGTGCCCGTTGCCATGGAGATGCACATGTCGTAGCCGTGCGTGAGATGGAAGGCCTCTTCGTAGCAGATGCGCTTCAATGCGCGGGCGTAGGGACCGTAGGAGCCTTCGGCCATCATGCGCTGGTTGACGATCGCGGCGGCGTCGATGAGCCAGGCGATGACGCAGACGTCGGCCCATGTTTCTGCCGGGTAGTGAAAGACATTGGAGTATTTCGCCTTGCCCGCGATCAGTTCCTCGATCATCTCGTCGCGATCCTTGCCGAGTGTTTCGGCGGCGCGATAGAGGAGCTGGCCGTGTCCGACTTCGTCCTGCACCTTGGCGACCAGCGCCATCTTGCGTTTCATGGAAGGTGCGTACGGAATCCATGTGCCTTCCGGCAGCGCGCCGCAGATCTCGCTGTTGGCGTGAACGTGGATCAGGCGGATGAGCTGCTGGCGATAGGCGTCGGGCATCCAGTCGCCGGGCTCGACTTTGTCGCCGCGCGACACGCGGGCTTCGAACCGGGCGAGGT
>JAJDEC010000285.1 GCA_029259995.1 Phycisphaerae bacterium | reverse complement strand
CGCTGGACGGAATGTGGATCGCACCGACGATACGGGCCTCGTTGTAGTCGCCGTCTTCGCGGGCGTCGATGATGTAGGCCGTCTGATCGCCGAGATGCTTGAGGACGCAGTCGATCTCGGCGACGCAGAAGCCTTCGACGCGATGATCACAGCCGCAGATTTTGGCGGGCGGCGAACTGGTCACGACTTTTGCGGGCTCCGTCGCTTGGCTGTTGTCGTTCGCGTTGTTCGCAACAGGGGCCGCGCCATTGTGGGCTGCATTTCCGTTCACATTGCCTTCGGCATCGGCGGAATTGTCATTGTCATTCGCCGGCGGTCGTGATTCTCGGGGCGACGTTTGGGACGAACCGCCCTTGATCCAGGGCATGGCAGGATAGCCCGGCTTCGCGTTGTACCAGCTGGATCGAGCGATCGCGCCGGCGCCGCAGCTTGCCAGCACGATCACGATAGCCAGGACGATTTGGTTCTTCATAGCGATTTTGGTGCCTCACAATCGTGTCAATCCCGAGTCATTTGAACGCGTTTCGCGCCGCGATGACTCGGTTCTCAAAGTCTATACGATTTTTGCGGGCCACGCTGTAACGCAGCAGTAACGCAGGAATCGACCGATGACGGCCGGGCGCGGGGCTTGGTCGGGGATTATCGGAGACTCGGGGATCTGGTGTTATTGCAGCGTGTTGCGCGAGCTTATGGATCGACGATGGCGCAGCCATCCGGACCGGCCGGGTTGGTGTCGTGAGTTCAACGCTGCGCCCGGGGCACTGGGTGGCAAGCACCCAGTGGCACGAGATTGGTGACAAGCACCCAGGGGAAAGAGATTGGTGACGGGCAAGCAGCACTGGGTGGCAAGCACCCAGTGGCACGAGATCGGTGGCAAGCACCCAGTGGCACGAGATCAGCGGCACGCGTCCAGTGGTACGTGGGCCCCGTTGGGGCGTCGGCATTGTCGGGCAGTGATTCGCCAAGGTTGGGGCAGGGCCTATGATGGGCCGCAGATTGCGTCGGCGGCGGTCTTGTGCGGCCGGCGATGGGATATGGAGATTTGATTTGCGACTGACGCTTGTCATCATCGGACTTGTTCTGATTTTCACGGCGCCACTGTTGATCTTCGGCGAGACGTTCGATGTCGCCCTGTCGGGTGACGAAGCCGTGGCACGCCTGCGCAGCTACGGTCACTGGACCTGGGCCGTGGCGATCGGATTGATCGTGGCGGATCTTGTGCTGCCGATACCGGCGACGGCCATCATGACGGCGCTGGGGATTATTTACGGACCGATCGTCGGCGGATTGATGTCGGGCGTCGCGTCATTTCTTGCGGGGGCGATCGCGTATTCGGCAACGCGGCTGATGGGGCATCGGGCGGCGGCGTATCTTGTCGGCGAGGCGGACCTCGCGAAGACGCATCGGTTCTTCGAGCGCGCGGGCGGGTTTGCCGTCGCATTTTCGCGTCCATTGCCGCTGTTGCCGGAAGTGACGGCGTGTCTTGCGGGGCTGGCGGAGATGAAGCGGCGCGTGTTCTTCACGGCGCTGGCGATCGGAAGCATCGTGACGGGATTTGCATTTGCGGCGGTCGGACACTTCGGGGCGTCGAGCCCGGCGATGGCGGTGGTGGTTGGGGCCGTGATACCGATCGCGGTGTGGCCGTTTGCGCGGCGGCTGTTGAAGGATGATGAGACGGCGGCGGGGGGTGAATCGTCGGAGCGATGATGCGAATTACCGGGCTGATGGTCACCCGGTGTCGCATGCCGACGTTGGGCGTCGTCATGGCACCCGGCTATCGGCAGGAAGGGATTCCTGCGGGGAATCGGGTACGAGAGAGGATTCTCGAACCAGCGAGCTCAGAGCAGCGTTTACGATTGGGGGGCGTCGCCGATTTGGGCGCGTTGGATGTCGACGGCGGCGGCGTTTCTGGCGACTTGCATGAGGGCTTCGTGTGTACCGATTTCTTCTTCCGGCGTCGTGGGTTGTCGTTGTTTGAACGTGCCGTCGGGAAGCATGTCCCAGGCCTGTCGCTTGTCGTTGAGCAGGATATCGAGGGTCTGCCACATTCTTGCGCGACCGACGGCGTCCTCGACGGGGACAACGAGTTCGACGCGTCGATTCAGGTTGCGATACATCCAATCGGCCGATCCGATGAAGAATTTGCCTGCGGCGGGTTCTTCGGCACCGGCGCGGAAGTGGAAAATGCGGGAGTGCTCCAGGTAGCGGCCGACGATTGAAATGACTTCAATGTTCTCGCTGACGCCGGCGAGGCCCGGATGGAGGCAGCAGAAACCGCGGACGATCAGCTTGATTCGGACGCCGGCGCAGGACGCCGTGTAGAGATTGCGAATGATCTTTCGATCTTCGAGGCTGTTCATCTTCGCGATGATGGCCGCCGGACGGCCTGCTTTCTGGTGTTCGATTTCCTCATCGATCAACGTCATGAATCGTTCGCGCATGTTAATCGGGGCGACCATCAGTGTGTTGTAGTCGCCCTTGAGAGATCGGCCCGTCAGGTAGTGGAAGAGTTCGACGACTTCATCCGTGATTTCCTTGCGGCAGGTCAGCATGCCGAGGTCGGTATAGAGCCGGGCCGTCTGTACGTTGTAGTTGCCGGTACCGACGTGGACA
>JAJDEC010000284.1 GCA_029259995.1 Phycisphaerae bacterium | reverse complement strand
CGCAAGCCGGACGTTTCTGGCTTACCTGGAAGTCGATAATCGCGAACAGGAGATCCCCCTGGTGCCCGGCGTGTTTCTGACGGCGCGCGTGTCCGGCGGCATGATCCGGGACGCGCTCGTGGTTCCGAGGGGCGCGCTTGTAGAGGGGCACGTGTTTGTTGCGAATGACGGATTCGCGCATCGCAAGAAGGTGCATGTCAAGACGCTGATCGGTGACGAAGCCGTCGTGACGGGCGAATTGCAGTCGGGCGATCGATTGATCACGTCAAACCTGGATATTCTCCATGACGGGGCCTCGATTCGCATCGAGGCCGATGTCTTGCTGCCGAATGAATCGAGCGAGGCGTCGAGCACAGGGAGCGATGCATGACGTCGCTGCCGCGATTCAGCGTGAACAATCCCGTCATCGTGAACCTGGTGATGGTATCGATCATCGTTGCGGGCATCTTCGCATCGATCGTAATGGTGCGGGAGATGTTTCCCGAGACGACGCCGGACCAGGTGCAGATTTCCACGATCTATCCCGGCGCGACGCCGAGCGAAGTTGAAAAGGGAATCTCCTCGAAGATCGAGGAGATCATCAAGGATGTCGACGGCGTCGAAGAGGTTCGCACGAACAACGCCGAGGGCATGAGTTCGATCAGCGCGATCCTGTACAACAACGTCGATGACGTCGACCAGGTCGTGACGGATATCAAGGCGGCGATCGACACGATTCCGCGCGACGAATTTCCGGAGGACGCCGAAGAGCCGCAGGTCGTGAAATTCGAACCGCAGCTTCCCGTGATCAACGTGTCGTTCTATGGCGACTTCGATGACTACGAGCTGAAGGCGTATGGACGTCGATTGAAGGACGACATTCTCGCAATTCCGGGCATCACGAAAGCGGCGTTGCAGGGGACGCGGAATGATGAGATCAGCGTCGAGGTTCTGCCGGAGAAGCTGATCGAATACAACCTGTCGTTGCCGCAGATTCGCGATGCGATTGCCGAGGCGAATCTCGATTTGCCGGCAGGTCGGATCAAGACGAGCAACGCAATCGTCGCCGTGCGGACGCTGGGGGAAGAAGATCGGGCGGCGCCGATTTCCGAGACGATTATTCGCAGCGACGCATCGGGGAAGATCATCCGATTGCGCGACGTTGCGGAGGTGCATGACACGTTTGTGGATGTCGATGTGATGTCGCGCTTCGACGCGAAGCCGGCCGTAACGGTGACGGCGTACAAGACGCCGTCGCAGGATGCGATCGACATTTCGCGCAAAGTGCAGGCGCTGGTCGCCGGCAAGACGGGACGGGAACTGGAGCAGACGTGGACGGATCGGATGAAGTATGCGATCGGATTCGCGAACGAGCGTGAACGCGTGGACGTCTATCGAGCGGCGCAGAACGATCCCTATCCGAAGATGGGCACGCTGAAGACGTCGACCAATCTGGCGAGATTCATCGAAGGGCGACTCGAGCTGCTGACTCGGAATGGTTTCTGGGGGCTCGTCTGGGTCTTTGCATCGCTCTTATTGTTCCTGAACTGGCGCGTGGCCTTCTGGGTGATGAGTGGATTGCTCATTTCCGTGCTCGGCACGCTGATCGCGATGTATGCGATGGGGCAGACGCTGAATCTGATCAGCATGTTCGGTCTGATCATCGTGCTGGGGATTCTCGTCGATGACGCGATTGTCGTGGGCGAGCATGTGCACACGAAGATCGAGCAGGGGGTTCCGCCGAAGCAGGCGGCGATCGAGGGCACGGAAGAAGTGACGTGGCCCGTCGTGGCGGCGATCACGACGACGATCGTTGCGTTCGCGCCGTTGGTATTCATCGAAGGCAAGATGGGCGACTTCATGGGCGTTTTGCCTGTGATCGTACTGATTTCGCTGACGGTATCGTTGTTTGAAGCGCTGACGATTCTTCCGTCGCACCTGGCCGAATGGTTGAAGCCGCACAAGGTTGAGGATCCGCACGCGTTGAGCGAGCGGGTGCGCGGCAGTGCGAAACGAATTCGGGGAATTCAGGCGTTTGTCATTCAAGGTGTATTGCTACGCGGCTATGACTGGATCCTTCAGGTTTCGGTTCGAAATCGATACGTGACGATGTCGGTCCTGATTGCGGGGTTGATCCTCTGCGGCGGGCTTGTGGGCGGCGGCCGCGTCGGATTCGTGTTCTTCCCCAAGATGGACTCGGAGACGATCGTCGCGGATCTGCGGATGCCCGTCGGGGCGCCGATCAACGAGACAGACGAGCGTATTCGCAAGATCGAATCGGCGATTCAGGCGCTCGATGAGAAAGATTCCCTCTATACGCTGATCGGCATGAACTACGGCGCCGACGGGAGCAATCAGGCCGCCTCGTCGCATATCGGCCAGGCGATACTCGAATTGAAACCCGTCGAGCAGCGTGATCGAACCAGCGAAGAGATCATTCGCGAGTTGCGCGCAGCAACGCGCGATCTGTCGGGCATTCAGTCGTTGAAGTTCGCGAGCATGCAGGGCGGACCGGCGGGGGCGCCGATTGACGTTGAGATTCGCGGCGATCGCCTGAGCGATCTAGTCAGCGCGTCGGCCATTGTGAAGAGCAAGCTGCGGGACTACGACGGCGTGTTCGATATTCTTGATGATTTTGATGACGGTCGGCGCGAAGTGCAGATCGAGCTGTTGCCGTCGGCGCGAGCACTGGGAATCACGACGTCGTCCCTGGCGACACAGGTTCGCGGCGCGTTTTACGGGCTCGAGGCGAAGACGATTGCACGCGATCGCGAAGATGTGAAGATCATGGTTCGCTATCCCGAGTCGCATCGTCGGCGGATCTACGATCTGGAGTCGATGCGGATCGCGACACCGGCAGGTCGACTCGTGCCGTTTACCGAAGTCGCGCAGTTCAGGGAGGATCGCGGGTTCGCGACGATCAAGGCGAAGGATCAGAAGCGCGCCGTCACAGTGACGGCGGACGTCGACGAGGCCGTCGGTATCGCGTCAGATATCAATCATTCGCTGGAACCCGTGCTCGCGAGTCTCGAAGAAAAATTCCCGGGGATTGAAATCACCTGCGGCGGCCAGCAGGAGGAGCGGGCCAAGAGTTTCGGTTCTCTGAAGACGGACTTTGTCGCCGCATTGCTGATGATCTACGCGATTCTGGCCGCGCTGTTTCGCAGCTATGTCCAGCCGCTGATCGTGATGGCGGCGATTCCTTTCGGCATCATCGGCGTCATTGTCGGCCATCTCGTTTTCGGTTCGCCGCTGACGTTTTTCTCGATGATCGGTCTCGTCGCTTTGTCGGGCATTGTTGTGAATGATTCCCTGATTCTGATGACGTTCATCAATCGGCGACGCAAGGACGGCGTGCCCGCCTACGAGGCCGTGATCGACGGCGGTCGCTAGCGACATCGCGCGATCCAGCAGACAACCATCACGACGGTGCTTTGGCTCGGTCCCATGCTGACGGAGACGAGCTTACACGCGA
>JAJDEC010000283.1 GCA_029259995.1 Phycisphaerae bacterium | reverse complement strand
CCGGTCAGTGGAAACACGCCGTGCTCGTGGGTGATGCGTCGGTCACGAACAGCGATCTGGCGAGATTGACGGATTGCCTGCTTCCCCAGATTTCCCAAGGGCCGAAGCACATCCTGCTCAACAAGGCCGGAGACATGCCGGAGCTGGCGTGGACGAAGCCCTGGCTGAAACACCTCGTTGCCTATCCGATGCGTCAGGACGACGTCGATCTCGGCGTGTGTTATACGATCAACTGTACTGATACGGGCGACTTCACGTCTGTGGACGTGCAATTGTTCCGGGCCATTGTCGATCGCGTGACTGCGTCGCTCCACAACCAGCACTTGTACGACGATCTGGCGGATCTGCTGATGGGCATGCTGCACGCGCTGGTCAACAGCGTTGATGCGAAGGATCCTTACACTTTTGGACATTCGGGCCGAGTCGCGTATTTCAGTCGTGCGCTGGCGCAGAGCGCCGGACTGTCGCCGGTTGAATGTGAACGCGTCTATCTTTCGGGGCTTCTGCACGACATCGGCAAGATCGGTGTTCCGGACGACGTATTGACGAAGCCCGGCCGGCTGACGCGGGAAGAGTTCGAACTGCTCAAGAAGCATCCCGAGATCGGTCAGCGCATTCTATCGCGCGTACGTCAGATTCAGGATCTTGTGCCGGGCGTACTTTACCATCACGAACGCATCGACGGACGCGGATATCCCCACGGCCTGTCGGGCATGTCGATTCCCTCTTTCGGTCGCATCATTTGCATCGCGGACTCCTTCGACGCCATGACGTCGAATCGAACGTATCGGGCGGCGTTGCCGATTCCGATGGCGATCTCCGAGGTACGGCGATGCAGCGGAACCCAGTTTGATCCGTTCCTCGCGGAGCGGTTTCTCGCGGCGAATCCGTATGCGCTGTTTGACGCGGCGATCGAGGGGGCGCGAGGCGACACGGATATCGGCCGCATCGGTGCACTGTTCTGCGGCCTGAACAAGGGGCGATCGGCTCCTCGCATCATGGACGCGGGCATCTCCATGGGGGCTGAGCTTTGACGACAAAACTGTCGCGATACAGTTCGGTTGCCGTTGTGACGACGAACGAGGAAATCGGCGGCGAAGCGCTGCCGACATTTGTGGACAAGGCGGACTCGTGCGTACAGGACGGCTATCCGAACATTGTTATCGATTGCGAATCCGTGACGAGCGTCGACAGTTCGGGGCTCGAATACCTGCTGGATTTGCAGGATCGATGCGAGGAGTTGTTGGGCGCCGTCAAGTTGTGCAATCTCGATGACACGATACGCACGATTTTCCGAATTACTCGATTGAAACGCCGGTTCGAGATATTTGACGATCTTGATTCGGCCGTGAGCAGTTTCGGCTGATGCAAACGGCAGCCGTGAGAAAGGTCCAGCGTTGACGTCGGCGACGAGTACCAAGAACAAGCTTCAGGTTGGTCAGATTCTCGTGACGCGAGGTCTGATCACGGAAGCGCAGATCGAGCAGGCCATTGCCGAGCAGGCGGCGCGCGGACACAAGCAACTGCTTGGCGAAGTGCTGATCGATCTCGGCTTCGTCACAGCGGACGAAGTCATGGAAGCGCTGGCCGAGGCGTACGGCGTGCCGTACGCGAAGCTGTCGCCGCGGCTCGTCGACCCGCACGTCATGGACGCGCTTCCACGCGAGTATCGCGAAAAACACTCCGTCATTCCGCTGTTCAAAGTGCGCAATACGCTCACTGTGGCGATGTGCGAACCGTCGAACGTGTTCCTGATCGAAGAGATCGGACGCATGACGGAGTGCACGATTCAAGTTGTCGCCGTGACGGCGGCCGACATCCAGATGATCATCGGCCAGTACGTCAATTCGGCCAATGTATTCGTCATCGATGACATCATTGAAGATGTGTCCGAGAGCGCTTTCGAACTCATCGAATCGAAGGTCGACGACATCGCCAATCTGGAGGGAATGGCGGGGGACTCGCCGGTTATCAAGCTCGTGAACTTTTTTGTCTATTCCGCCGTCAAGGAAGGCGCGAGTGATATTCACATCGAGCCCGACGAGACGCAGCTTCGAATTCGATTTCGTGTTGACGGCGTCCTTTACGAAAAGAAAGCGCCGCCCGCGCAGATGATGGCCCCCATCGTATCCCGCATCAAGATCATGGCGGGACTCGACATCGCGGAGCGACGGCTTCCCCAGGACGGCGGCATTCACGTTCTGATGGATGGCCGACCGATCGACCTGCGCGTGTCCACGCTGCCGAACCTGTTCGGCGAAAAAGTGGTAATTCGAATCATCGACAACACGAAAGCGCTCGTGAGTCTGGAAACGCTTGGGTTTTCGATCGACATGCTTAAGCGATTCCGGCAGCGGCTACTGAGTCCGCACGGCCTGATACTCGTGACGGGGCCCA
Source organism: Phycisphaerae bacterium (assembly GCA_029259995.1). GTDB lineage: Bacteria > Planctomycetota > Phycisphaerae > UBA1845 > UTPLA1 > ECT2AJA-110-A. The sequence goes on along the minus strand of JAJDEC010000283.1, from coordinate 1,680 downwards.
CAGGCAGCGGTAAAAGTACGACGCTCTATGCGGCGCTGAGCGAGATCAATTCGCCGTCGCGCAACGTGTGCACTGTCGAGGACCCGATCGAATACAACCTGAAACTGATCAACCAGTTCCAGGTGAGCGACAAGATCGGCCTGACATTCCCCGTGGTGCTTCGATCACTGCTCCGACAGGATCCCGACGTCATCATGGTGGGCGAAATTCGCGACAACGATACGGCGCGAACGGCCGTTCAGGCGGCCCTCACAGGACACATGGTCCTGTCGACACTCCACACCAACGATGCGGTTTCCGCCGTCACGCGACTACACAATATCGGCGTGGAGAGCTTTCTGATCAGCGCGTCGCTCGACGCCGTGCTCGCACAACGTCTGGTTCGAAAGGTTTGCCCGTATTGCAAGGCCGAAGTCGAACCGACGCCGGGTGCACGACATGCCATGCAGAAGGCGGGCATCGAATCCGAAAAAGTTCTCATCGGCGAAGGCTGTTCCCGATGCCATGGGACAGGCTACTCGGGACGAATCGGCGTCTATGAATTGTTCATTCCGACGGAAGAAGTGCGGCAGGCGGTTTCCGACGGGGCCACGCTCCAGGATCTGCGCATCCTCGCCAAACAGATCGAGTTCACGACGCTGTTCAAGGACGGGATGGAGAAAGTGAAGGCCGGCATGACGACGGTCGAGGAGGTGTTCCGTGTCTGTGCGTCCTGATCCACTAGAAGCAATCGACGTTTGCGGCGCGGCCGGCGTCAGCGCGATAGAGACCGGCAGGGCGAAGCAAACCCGGCTGGAAGCGCTTTTCAGGCTTTGCGTCGATCAAGGCGCGAGCGATCTGCTTCTGGTTGCGGGCGTTGTGCCCGCGGTGCTGGTCAACGGTCAATGGAAGCGGCTGCAACATCCGGCCCCGTCCGCCGACGAGTTGCTCGACTGGTTCCGGAGCCAGTTGTCCGCCGATCAGTTCACGAAATTGCAGGTTCAGCGCGATCTCGATCTGGGCATGGCCGTCGCCGATCTCGGGCGATTCCGCATCAATATTCACTATCAGCGAGGGGTTCCGGCCGCGGCGATTCGCGCGATCCCTTCACGCGTTCCGCAATTCGACGCATTGAATCTTCCCTCGCAGGTGCTTTCCTTCGCTGAGTTCTCCAGCGGGCTCGTGCTCGTGACGGGTGGGACGGGCCAGGGCAAGAGCACAACGCTCGCTTCGATGATCAACCATATCAATCAGACGCGCAGCGAGCACATCATCACGATCGAAGATCCGCTCGAATTCGATTTCTCGAACGAGAAGTCCATTATCGAACAGCGCCAGATCGGGGATGACAGTCCGTCGTTCGCATCGGCGCTGCGGCACGTGCTGCGTCAGCGACCTGACGTGATCCTGATCGGCGAGATGCGGGATCTGGAGACGATCTCGACGGCGTTAACGGCGGCGGAGACGGGGCATCTCGTGTTCGCAACGCTTCACACGTCCAGCGCCGTCCACACGGTGGCTCGAATCATCGACGTCTTTCCTCCCACGCAGCAAGCGCAGGTTCGAACCCAACTCGCTGCGTCGCTTCGCGCAATCGTCTGTCAGAACCTGCTCGAGGATCAACTGAACAACAGTCTCATCCCTGCGACGGAAGTCATGATCGCGACGTCCGCCATACGTCGGAACATCCGGGAGAACGAT
>JAJDEC010000282.1 GCA_029259995.1 Phycisphaerae bacterium | reverse complement strand
GACTTCGGGGGTCGGCATCATGACTGGCGAGCCTTTGTCGGGTCGATGACCCGACCTACGATCCGCCGGATTCCCAGTCCTTGACGTGTTTGGCGAGGACTTCGACATTTCGCTTGGCGAGGATGTGGGCGGCTGTGCCCTCTTTGATCTTCAGGTTATTCATCGCCGTTTCGACACGTTTCCAGAGGCGATCGCGCTTGGGTTCCGTGTCGGCGAGATACAACTCTGTGACAAGCTCCGACAGCTTGTTGACCATGATGCCGTCGCGATTGTCGTAATAGCGATCGATGATTTTCCGCTGATTGGGTGTGTAGTCCGCCATGTTGCACTTCTATCTTCGCTGGTGATCAGTTCGTGACAATGTTCGCACCGCGATTGTCGACGCGTATGGAGTTTCTACTCAGGCCGGGGATCGCTACGACGGTCGCCTTCGCGGGCTGCGCGTCGCCTGTCCGCCGTTGCCGGGATCGATGCGACCGAAGATCATTCGGCCGGCGGACGTCTGCAGCATACTCGTGACGGCGATCTCGACAATCTGGCCAATGTATTCGCGACCATTATCGACGACAACCATCGTGCCGTCATCGAGGTAACCGACGCCCTGGCCGCCCTCTTCGCCGGGCTTGATGATCTTGACAGTCAGCGCCTCGCCGGGGAGCGCAACGGGCTTCAGGGCGTTCGCGAGATCGTTGATGTTGATGATGTCGATGCCGCGGACCTTGCCGAGCTTGTTGAGATTGTAGTCATTGGTTGCGACGCGGCCGTTCAACTGTTGCGCAAGCGTCAGGAGTTTGGAGTCCACGGGCTCGGCGCCTTCGTCCTTCGTGAATTGCGGATCGTGGATCTGCACTTCGACGCGCGTGTTGGCCTGCAAGCCGTTGAGGATGTCGAGTCCGCGTCGGCCGCGGACGCGTTTGAGCTTGTCGCCTGAATCCGCGACGGTCTGCAATTCCTGCAGGACGAATCGGGGGACGATCAGGGGTTGATCGATGATGCCCGTGTCGCAGATTTCGGCGATGCGGCCGTCGATGATGACGGATGTGTCGAGCAGGATGGGGCGCTCACCCTTGATCTGCTTCGCGAATTCGACGTAGGGGATGACGAATCGGATGTCATCCTTGGTCTGCAGGACGAAGCTGATGCAGTAATAGCAACTGATGATTCCGAGCATGAATTTCGTCGCGGCGATGGCTGCGTCGGTACTGTCCACGCCGGGGACGCCGATGGGGAAGAATGCGGACACGAGCAGATCGACGACGAGATTGAGGACGTAGGCCACGAGCAGACCGACGACGAGACCGAAGAAGACGCCTGCGAGGGCCTGCAGGCTCTTTCGTGGTATGAGGATCTCGACGACGACGACGATAATTGCCAGGAAGAATGAGCCGATGATGAGAATGTTCCGCGACTCGGAGAAGAGTTGACCCTCCTCCACGACGCTCATCCCCGCAGCGAGCATGGCCAGGATCAGGAATAATCGAAGAAAGTGCTGCAGCATATGATCAGTCTCCTCAATGTATGAGCGGCGCGACTACCTGACGGAACCTGTCGACGCGGCGACTGGCCGTTGCATATAATGATGTTGAATTATCTATCCGCCGCTCGCATGAATTCATTCGACGCGCCGCAATGGCCCGTCGCTAATATCGCCGCAAGTATATCGGCATCGTGGCCGGTTGCATCGGCGTCAGGAGCCATGCTTTGCCCATCCCGCCGAGTCCCCGCGAGACAGGAATAATCTGCCGACAATGGGTCCAGGTTGCGACGATTGCCGTCGTGGCATTCGTCCTGACATCGCCGACTTTCGCCGAACCTCCCGGAAAGTCGCCGGCGGGATCGCAGCGAAAATCCGTCTCTGTCGCCGAGAAGCTGCGGGCGCGCATCAAGGCGCTCCTGAATGAGGGGCGCATTGATGACGCCGTTCGTCTCTCGCAGGCGGCGCTGCGTGAGACTCCCGACGATGCGGCGATTCGGGATGAATTCGTCGACCTGCATCTGTCGCTCGCTCGCAACTGGCTTTCCGAGGAACGATTTACTGACACGGAAACAGCACTCGACGCGATTCTTCGTGTGCATCCGGGGCAGCGCGACGCGGCGCTGCTCAAGCAGTCCATTGCGGCGGCGCGACGGGCGCTTCCGGCGCGGGTGCGTCAGGCGCAGGCGTGGATCGAGCTGGAGTGGTTCGAGCCGGCGTTTGCGGCGTATCGACAGGCTGTGGCGTTGTCACCGGCGCATCGCAAGACGTGGATCGCGGATTATCGCGCTGCGGCCGTGGGCGCGGGGGATGACGAATACCTGACGAAAAACTTTCATCAGGCGTTCTATTACTACGACGCTGCGCTGACGCTCGGTGAGGAGACGAACATCGCATCGACGCCGTCGCTGGTTTCACGATGGCTGCAGAGTCTTGCGCATGCACTGATGGAGGATCAACGCGTTCAGTATCCGCCCGCTTACTGGAAACTCGTATTCGAGCGAATCGCGCGATCCGATTACAACGGTCCCGATGCCGAGGCGCTCAA
>JAJDEC010000281.1 GCA_029259995.1 Phycisphaerae bacterium | reverse complement strand
ATGGGCAATCCGCCGACCATCGCCGCGCCGAGGTTTCCGATGCCGATCGCAATCATGTCCCGATTCAGGTCGGTCTTGCGTTTCCACGGATCGATGAGGTCGATCGCCTTGGCGCTGAGGACGGACTCAAGCGAACCGATGATGAAGAACATCATCACCCATTTCCACGCGCGCGGTTCTGCAAGCACGGCGAAGTGGGGGAGTGCCATTTCATCGAACATGCCGAAGACGCGATCGGGCATCGATACCAGGTATTGCTCGCCAAGCGGGTACTGATGGCCCTGGAACAGGTATTGATGCTGGTGCAACAGATCGAACGCCATACCCATCGGGATGGCGACGATGACGACGACGAGCGGCGCCGGAATCACCTTCAGGAAACTCACGCGCTTTGAGACGACCGGCCAGAGAAACATGATCAACAGGCTCACGACGCCGATCGTGGCAATGGCCGGATTGGCCTCGCTGACAAAATGCGGGATCTCCCGTAGCAGCTCGAGCGGTTCTCCCTTGGCCGTCACGCCGAGCGTCACGGGAACCTGTTTCGCGATGATGATGATGCCGATGGCGGCGAGCATGCCGTGAACTGCGGACAACGGGAAGAAATCACCCAGAATGCCGCCGCGAAACATGCCGAACAGGATTTGAAGGACGGCCGCAGCAACGCCGACGGCCAGCGCCGCCTGATACGCCGACATGTCAGCCGGAAGAAATCCACCCGCGGCGCCGTCGCCGCCGAAGTCCTGGATGCATCCGATCGCAATGACGATGAGACCGGCGGCGGGGCCCTTGATCGTCAATTCCGAGTTGCTCAGGAATGTGGACAGCAATCCGCCGATGATCGCCGTGAAGACGCCGGCGATGGGCGGATAGCCGGATGCCAGTGAAATCCCCAGGCACAATGGCAAGGCGATCAGAAAGACCAGGAACCCTGATGTGATGTCGTTCTTGAAATACTGGCTGAACCCTGTTGCGTTGCCCTGCGGATTGGTACTTGTTTTCGATTCCATGTTCGTGTCTCGCTTAATCAATGAATTCAGGCGTTGTCTTGTTTGGTTGTTGTGTCGGAGGGGACGACGGCGTACTCGAATAGGTGACAGAACCGGCGGAGGCGACGTCGTGCTCAATGACGACATGGCCGATTGCCAGTTCGTGAGTCGGTGCTTTTCCCAGGCCGCGTTTCGCTCGCAACTCGGCGAGTTGAACGGCCGCGTGGTATCGCGATTCGACGCCGGGCTGTGGATAGAGACCGCCGCCGAGAATCAGAACTGCCAGAATCAGCACGGCGATTCGTTCACGCGGCCGACTGCTGATGTCAATTGACGCGATGTGCTGGGTCCCCGTGAACACACGGAAAAATGCGTTCATGATCGCCAGTCCGTTCAACGCCGCCGTGACGACAATGATGGCGCTGATGGCGGGGGACACGCGGACAGCCCCTTCGATCAGCAGTTCCGCACCGACGAAGCCGAGCGTGCCGGGGAACCCGATGCTCGCAAGCCCAGTGATGAGGAACAGTCCGGCGAGCGCGGGCACGTGTTCGTACAGACCGTGATAGCGATCGAGCGACAATCGCCCGGTGCGCGCTTCGATCGATCGACAAACCAGGCCAAGCCCCGTCAGGCTCAGGCCGACGGCAATCCACGCGCACAACGCGCCAGTCATTCCGATCGGCGTTGTCAGTTCGATGCCGATCAGGACCAGGGATGCATGGCTCAGAAACAAGTAACAGAAAAAGCGGCGTGTGTCGTGCTGAACGAGTGCCATGCCGGCTGCATAGACGGCCGTGACGAGCGAGGCGATAGTAATGATCTCCAGGATCCATTCGGGAGCGATCGGCAATACGAGCCGCATGACGGCGAATGCCCCGGCGAGCGGCGTCACGAACAGCAGCGCCGTGCCGAAGCTCGCGTGCTCGAAGAGATCCGTGATCCAGCAATGCGTCGGAACGATGCCGCTGCGCAACAGGCATGCGGCCGTCAGCAGCAGGATTCCGATCGTGGACAGGCGAGAATCGACGGATGCCGACTGAACGAGCCACTGCCCGGCGATCAGCAAGATGGAGAATAGGCCCATGTGGAATGCGAAGATGCGCATGGGTTTCTGACGCCGGCGCAATTCCAACAGTGGCGGTATCGATCCGACAACGAGACAGGCGATGATGCCCCAGTTCGAATGACAGGAAAACGTCGCGAGGAGAATCGCTTCGGAACAGAGGGCCCATGAGAACGAGAAACGCCGAATCTTGGTTCGCATCGTTGCCAGGATCACGAGCAGAAACAGCAGCGACGTGAGCGGCAGCAACGGGGCGCTCAGTTCATCAATGAAGAACACGTCCCGCTGCATGACGCGCGAGACGACGTCGTAATGATCATGTGCTTCATGAATGTGCAGGGCGCTGAAATCCAGCCAGGCGCCGATCGCGAAGACCAGCGCCAATCCGGAGAACAGCACGGCGCGATTCCAGGCGGCGTCCCGATGACGCGTGAACCGGACGATGATCGCGCCCAGGATGGGTGCGACGATCATGGCCTCCAACCAGGGAAGATGCAGCTCTGTCATTTCGCGGCCTCCGTCATGGCGTCAGTGGGTTCGCCGGGTTGCGCTTCACGGGACACTCGTCCCCCGATCGTGTCCATCCATCGACGTTCCCATGCGTCGCATTGGCGAAAGATTGTCATGAAAGGCCGCACGACAAAGCGATCGATGGCGGCGTCCAACTGACCGCGTTCGAAGGACATTCGATAGATCGCCGTCTGCATTTTCCTTGGAATCCACCTGGGGCCGCCATCGGCATCTGCCGGCAGGTGCTCGCCGATCGCATTCTCCAGCTTGTGGTAGTCGTGCAGGAGCGATGGCGCCCGAAGCAACTGGAGCGCCCGCAGGCATGCATGACCGATGATGTGAATCAGGGCGATGTATCGCAGGCCGAATCCGATTTCGGCCGTGATAATCCCGACCTGCGTTAATGATGCGAATGCAAGGGCACTCTTCGTATCCGATTGCACCCGCGCCGCCATCACGCCGAACAATGCGGACGCCAGGCCGAGTCCGACGACGATGGCGCTGAGCGCGAATGACGCTTCGAGGATCGGACTGACGCGTAACAACAGAAACGTGCCCAGATGGACGGACAAGGCGCCGTAGAAGACGGCGCTGGACGGCGTCGGTCCCTCCATCGCCCGCGGCAGCCATCCGGAGAACGGAAGCAACGCGGATTTGCCGGCCGCGGCCACGAGCAGGAGCAGTCCGACGATCAACGCCTGTTGCGACGAAAGGGCGGCGTCGCCGAGCGGCCATGCGCCTGTTCCGAGCAGGCCGTCGAAATCGCCGGCGCCCGTCAGTCGATGCAGAACGACGGCCGCCACGAGGAATGCGGCGTCGGCGATGCGATAGACGCTCCATACGCGCTGGCCATTCATCACGGGATTGGGTCGATCATGGAAGTAGGCCACGAGCAGGGCCGATGACAGTCCGACGAGTTCCCATCCCACAAACAGCGTTTCGATCGTGCCAGCCAGTGTCGCGAGAATCATTCCGAACAGAAACATCGCGTACAGGATGAAGAAGCGATCGTACCCTCGTTCGCGATGCAAATATCGATTCGCGAACGCACCGATCGTTCCGACCAGTACAAACGACAGAATCGCAAACGGCACGGAAAGCCGATCGAAAATCAGCTTCAGGCGAAAGTGAAAATGCTCCTGCGGCAGGAAAACCCAGTCGCCGAATTCGATCGAGACATGCCGTTCCCCCGTGATCAGCATCATTGCCAGGACGCCGACCGAACAGATGAGTCCTGTGGAGACGGAAACAGCCGTCAATCGTGCAATCGTTTGTTCGCGCATCGAGATGCGAAACACGCCTGCCACGCCAAGGACAGCGAGAAGAAACGTCGGCGGTAGAATGACGAGCCCGCCGAACAGGTTGAGTACGTGCATCGTGGTCATTGCGTGACCTCCGTCGTTCCATGATTCGAGGTCACGGCATTTCCCACAACGGACGCAAATGGCAGATGTCCGAGTTTTCCCTGGTACCAGTCCATGGAGGACGCGACCGACGGCAATGCGACGTCTGACGTATCGAATGGAACAAAAGCGTTCTCCAGAAACAGCTGAATATCGCCGGACTCTGCATTGAGCGTCGCCAACTGAACCCAACGATTGCGAACCAGCTGCGCAATCGCAGGGTTGTCATCCATGATTCGCAACATGGCGTCGGGCGTCGTTTCGATGACGAAGAGAATGCGAACGGGATCGTGAATCTCGACCATCTGCCAGGGCAGTCCCGGCCGCAGATCGCTGGCCGCGCCATCCATGACGCCAAGCAGCGACGTAATGTTGTGAGGCAGTTTTGTGCCGCAGCCGTACCCCGCTGAGTCGACGTAAGAAAAGTAATATTCGAGGTTAATGCCGGCACAGACGGGAATGACAGCGCGTAGCAGCCCTTCGAGGATTGATGCGTTCGCATCGTCCTGCCGCGGATCGTATGACGTCAGAAACGCGCGCCGATCGAGAAAGAGCCCCTGGCTCCATTCCCGGCGTCCCACGAAACACAGCGCGTTGGTTGCATGCCCGTATTCGGGGCGGACCTGAGACAGATCTTCCGATCGACCTTCGACGTGCCGCAGCGCCGATTCGATGGAGTATGTCGTGCCGGCCGATTCGAAGCGCCGACATCGTTCATGGGCATTGCGTTGGCGCGCCTCGTGAAGCGCATTGCGGGCACGAACGAATTCGCTGCGACGACCAACGGGAACGCGATCCAGATCGTAATACGTCATGCTGTCGTCGCAGGTATTGTGATAGCTGCCGACAAAGTGCACGTCATCGGGAATCCGCAGCCCCGCTGTTGCGAGCAGACTTCTTACGCGCGGATCATTCGCCATCTGGGCGAACGCGCGTGCGTTCGGTCCGCCACGGGCGCCGCCGCACGCCCCGCAGTCATGCGCCGCTTCGTGTGGATTGTTCATGCTCGACGATCCGTGTCCGACGAAGATGACGAGTCGCGAAATCTGACGCGTCAATCCCATCGCCCGAAGCACGCCGCCGACGATCTCCGCCATTTCGGCGAGCGAGTAGCCGATCTGCCCGTTCGTCGATCCCGGTTGTTCCTCGGTCCGCTCGATGCGAAGCCGCGTCGCGGCCGGCGTGACAATGTTGCCGAACATCTGCAGGACGCGGGCCGACAGGCGCGGATAGAGCGTCCGCATCACGAGCGGAATCGTTGCCAGCGTGCCGAGCAAGCCCGTCAGCAGGCCGCCGATGAAAGTCCGCGATCCCAGATGCACTCGACGGGCGGCA
>JAJDEC010000029.1 GCA_029259995.1 Phycisphaerae bacterium | reverse complement strand
GCGAGGATGACCGTGTTGCGGCCAAAGTCCTTCGACAATCCCATGAAAAGAATCAACATCGCCCCGACGCAGAGGAAGATCTCCGGGAGGAGCAGCTGTACGACGGCTGTCATCATCGCGGCGCCTCCGGTGCTTCAACGGGCGGGCGAACGGCAAGAGCCGTCGCTGCCTGTGATTCGCTCGACGCAATCGGTGGCATGAACCTGCTCGCCTGTTCCGATGCGTTTCGATGCGTGACTGATGGATCCCGATCCACCAAGGCCGGGGTCTCATCAAAGAGCGATTGCTTCGTTTCGACGGCGTCGACCATTGTCGATTCTGCGGATCCGTATTCGACGGCCGCCCGCTGCCACTCGTGATTGACATCCGTCAGACGCACGAGCACCTGTTTGAGCGACGGCTCCATCCACTCGATCACGGGCTTCGGATAGACGCCCATGAACAGACAGACAATCGCAATGGGTGCAAGGATGCCGATTTCACGCCGATTCAAGTCCTGCGTCAGACCGGCGGAGTCGTCGAAGCCGTGACCGGGCTCCTTGACTGGCCCGAACAACACGCGGCGAGCCATGTAGAGCATGTAGATCGCGCCAAGCAGAATGCCCGTCGCCGCGGGAACAGCATATGCAATTCCGAGATTGCCGGCGCTGCCGTGATCGACGCGTTGCGAGACGAATGTGCCGAGCAATACGAGAAACTCGCTGACGAAGCCATTGAGGCCGGGCAGGCCGATGCTGGACATCGTGAAGAAGATCAGGAAGAACGCCATGATCGGCATCTTGCGGGCGAGCCCGCCAATCTGATCCATTTCACGCGTGTGATAGCGCTCATAGATCATTCCGACGATGAGAAACAACGCCCCCGTACTCAGGCCGTGGTTCACCATGTAGAGCAGTGAACCGGTCAGGCCCGCCATTTTCATGCAGAACATACCGAGCAGACAGAATCCCAAGTGGGAGACGGACGAGTACGCGACAAGCCGTTTCACGTCGCTCTGGACCCATGCCGCGAGCGCGCCGTAAATGATGCCGACGACGGCAAGCGTTCCCATGACGGGCGCCAGCTCGATGGCTGCCGCCGGAAAGACCGGCAGGCTGATGCGCAGAAAGCCATAGGTTCCGAGTTTCAGCAGGACGGCGGCCAGGATGACAGAGCCGGCCGTCGGCGCTTCGACGTGTGCCAGCGGCAACCACGTGTGGAAGGGAAACAGCGGAACCTTGATCGCAAAGCCCGCGAAGAACGCGATAAAGAGCCACCATTGTTCGGTCGCCGAAAGGCCGCCGGTATGGAGCAATTCGTAGATAACGTCGAGATCGAATGTAAACGCACTGGCGCCGTCGATGCTGACGAGCGACGCTTTCCAGCCGAGATACAGCACGCCGGCAAACGTGAGCATGCTGCCTGCCAGCGTGTAGAGGAAGAACATATTGGCGGCCTTCTGCCGCTGGGAGCCGCCCCAGATACCAATCAGGAAATAGAGCGGAATCAAAGTGAATTCAAAGCAGACGTAGAAGAGCAGCAGATCGCGGGCACAGAACACGCCGAGCATCGCGCCGAACAGCAGCAGCAGCAATGCGTAATACTCGCGATGGCGCGTCTGGATCGACGTGAAACTGGCGAGTACGGCAAGCGGCGTCAGGAAAGCCGTCATCAGCATGAGCGGCATGCTGATGCCGTCGAGACCGACTTTGTAGGCAAGCCGCAACGGCACGTCGGCCGAATCATTGGCAGCCCATTCGTGGCTTTCCGTCAGAACGTAACCGCCGCCGGCGAGGTCGTCCGTGTGCTGCATGAAGGAGGCCATGGCAGCCAACGCGACGATGAACGTTGCGATCGACACGCCGAACGACCAACGGCGAATCATGGCCGGATCCCAGGACGTCGCGAACACGACGATCGCGCCGAGGATCGGCAAGGCAATCAGGATGGATAAGAGCGGCAATGAACTCATTCTGTTTCTAAACTACTTTCACTCTTTCAAGTGATTCCGCATTCGCGTCGGACTATCCGACGCCGTTCAAGACAATCCAGAGCAGGACGACAATTCCGACGACCATCCCGAGAGCGTAACCCTGCATGGCCCCCTGTTGACCCGATCGCAATACGAATCCGATGGCGCGCGGGACGTTGCCCAATATGTAGAGAATCGCGTTGATGAAATTCCGATCCGTGCCGAAGCAGAAGCGACCGATCCGTCGCAGCGGCTGCACGAATATGGCGTCATAGATTTCGTCCACGTAATACTTGTTGTAGATCAGTCGATAGAGCGAACCCGACGCCGCCGCAATTGCCCACGGAATCGTCGGCCGTTTTAGATAGAGATAGGCCGAGGACAAGACGCCGAAGACGGCGATTCCCGAAGATGCATACATCAGCGTATGGCCGCCGGCATGTTCGGCGGCATGGGCACCCGCGTGCCCGGCCAGGATGCCTTTCGCCGAGGCCATGACCGGCCCCAGGAAGCTGTGCAACGCCCCACCGGGTTCGAAGGCGCCGAGAAATCCGCCGCCGGCAAAATGAACGCCGGCGTATCCTGCGAACACAGCCCCCGCCGCGAGAAACACGAGCGGGAAATTCATCCAGACGCCGCCTTCATGGGCGTGTTCGACGCCTCGCGGCAATCGCACGGGGCCCCAGAAGGCCATGGAGACCATACGAAACGTGTAGAAGGCTGTCAGCAGCGCCGTGATGAGACCAATCCATCCGAGGATCGGCGTGCTGCTGGCGAATGCGGCGTGAATAATCTCGTCCTTGCTCCAAAACGCCGCGAGTAGCGGTATGCCGGCCAACGCCAGCGCGGAGACGAGAAATGTCCAGTAGGTGAACGGCAAGTCGCGTTTGAGTCCGCTGAATTTTCGAATGTCGATCACGCCGCCCATGGCGTGCATCACGCTGCCGGCGCCGAGGAACAGACACGCCTTGAAGAACGCGTGCGTGTACAGATGGAAGATCGACGAGTCGAAAGCGCCGACGCCGAGGCCCATGAACATGTAGCCCAACTGGCTGAGCGTCGAATAGGCGAGGATGCGCTTCATATCGAATTGTGTCAGCGCGATCGTGGCGGCGAAGAAGGCCGTCGCGGCGCCGATGACGGCGACGAACCACATGGCCATTTCCGAACTTGCGAAGATAACGGCGCAACGGGCGACAAGATAGACGCCGGCCGTGACCATTGTCGCGGCATGAATCAGGGCGCTGACGGGCGTCGGTCCTTCCATCGCGTCGGGCAGCCAGACGTGCAACGGAATCTGGGCGCTCTTGCCCATGGCGCCGCAGAATAGCAACATCGCGATCCACGTGATCCGATCCTCGACGAGCATTTTGAAGTCGAGCGCATTTACGCCGATGCCGAGCTTCGCGTGCACCAGTGATTCGAAGGCGCCTGTGTGCCCTGCTTCAAAATTGGCCACACCTGCGACGAGTTCGAAGACCGTGTTGTAGTCGAGCGTCCGGAATGTGAGATAGATCAGCCAGATACCGAGGGCGAACCCGACATCGCCGATGCGATTGACGATGAATGCCTTGCGCGCCGCCTTTGCCGCCTCGGGCTTCTGATAATAGAAGCCGATCAGCAGGTAACTGGATAAGCCGACCAGTTCCCATCCAAGAAACAAGACCAGGAAGTTTCCGGCCAGCACCAGGGTGCACATCGAAAAAACGAACAGGCCGAGAAACGCGAAGAACCGTTCATAGCCGCGTTCTGGATGTCCGTGATGATCGCGCATGTAGCCGCATGAGTAGATGACGACCATGAAACTGACGGACAGCACGGTCAGCAACATAACACATGTCAGTTGATCGACGCGAAACGCCACTTGGAACCATCCGCCAGCATCGCGGGCGCCGTCGGCAGGTGTCGCTTCGACGGGGAACCAGTCGTAGATCGGAATCGTCTCGGACAATCGGACCGATCCGACAGCGGTTTCCGCATGCGGCGAAGCGGCGATCGATTGATCGCGAGCCGCCTCCGTTGCAACGGCCTGCCATGCAAGGCAGGCCAGCACGAGCGACGCGCCGACACCGCCGATGACAAGCCAGTGCGATCGATCGCGCAGGAAACGCAAACCGATGATCCCGACGAGGATTGCGCTCAGCAGCGGGAGCAGCGGAATCAGGATGGCAAACGTCTTGAGGTATTCCATGGTCGTGCGTCGTCAGTCGCTGTCAGTTCTATTCGACTCTCGAAAGTCGCATCTCTTCACTTCTGCGGTTCGTTCTCAGTCGATCAGCCCCGCATTGATCGCCAGCTTTCTGCGTCCAGGTTGCCACGCCGGCGATACATCATCACGACAATCGCCAGCCCCAGGCCCGCCTCCACGGCGGCGATGACGAGCACGAAGAGCCCCATCGCCTGCCCCTTGAGATTGCCGTGCAGGAGCCCCATGGCGACGAGGTTGATCAATACGCCCTGGAACATGATTTCCGTCGAGAGAAACATGACGATCATGTTGCGGCGGGCGATGAATCCGATGACGCCGATCCCGAAGATCAGTGCGCCGACGAGCATCAAAGCCTGTGGGGTTGCCAGATTCACGATCGACACTTCACTCCAACTCGATTCGCAACCATTGCGAACCGCCAAGTTACGTTAATACGGCGCGGCGTTTCGACCGGCCTCGCCCAGGGGCTTTCCGCCGACGAATGCGTCGTCGTGCGGGATCCGCTTCCGCGCGATGGCGATCGCGCCGATCATCGCCACGAGCAGCAGGATGGCGGCCAGTTCGACACTGACAGCCATGTCCGTCATCAGCAGGGTTCCCAAACCGAGCGTATTGTGTTCCGACAAGGCGGCGGCTCGCGCGGCGTTGTATGCCGGCCATTCACGATTGACGATGATGCCTGCAATCGTCGCGGAAAGTACGAATCCGGCGATGACACTCCAAGCGGGCTCGCGTGACGCACGATCGTAGTCAAAGGCCGTTCGAAATCGTTCGCTGTGCATCGTCGATTGCTGCGAGAGCATGATGACGAAGGCGTACGTAACAAGAATCGCGCCGGCATAGACGGCGACAAGAACCATGCCAAGGAATTCGGCCCCGACCATGATGAGCATCGCGGACGTGCTCAGAATGACGATGATGAAATAGACGGCGGAATACACGGGCTTGGGATGCGTGATCATCCGGATCGCGCCGCCAAGCGCGAACAGCGACAGGATGACAAAGGCAACGTGATTCGCCGATTCGCCGAGTATGTCGTGCATGACAAGACAAAAAACGCCCGCTGCGACCGCCAAGAGGATGTAGAACAACCCACGGCGATCGGGACGTGAGTCCTTGGGAAGGCCCACGTAAATTCCGGCGGCCCCGAGGGCGGCGACGGCGTATGCGAGATAGACGAGCGTGTCAGTCAATGTCGTTCGTTCCGATTCCGTATCCACACTGCAGGCTCGACGCTTCGCGTCGACCTGCGACACTCAATACCCTGTGATCCGCGGATTCTTCCGCGGCTTGTCTTCCTTGGTTCGATCGTAAACCATCAGCAGCTTTTCCTTGTCGAAGATCATCTCCTCGCGGGATCGGCCGACGAGATGAAATTCCGGCGTCAGCTCGATGGCATCCACGGGGCAGGCCTCTTCGCACATGCCACAGTAGATGCAACGCAGTTCGTCAATGTCGAACTGAACGGGATACTTTTCGCGATCGGGCCAGGGGCTCTCTTCACCGACAATATGGATGCAGTGCGCCGGGCACGCCGTTTCGCACATGAAACAGGCGACACAGGCGACGCGACCCTGATCGTCGCGATTCAACCGATGCACGCCGCGATAGATCTCCTTGCGGAGCTGGCGGCGCTGCTCGGGATACTGAATGACTTTCTTCTTGCGGACATGCACGCTGAACATGTGGCGCAGCGTCGTCTTGAATCCGCCGAGGATCTGCGGCAGATAGAGACGCTCACTCGTCGTCAACGGCGGTTGATCGACGTTGATGACATCGGTATTTTTCCAGTTAGACGCCTGCATGTTGCAACTCGTATTCCTTGTCCCGGACGGCTTGCGATTTGGCCAGAAGGCTCTGCTGACGGCCGGAAATCGGCGACGTGCTCATCAGCGACGCCCCCGCGCCCACGACAAGAACGCCGACATTCACAATGATCGATATCCACTGCGGCAGACTGTAATACACAATCAGAATCTGACCTGCGAGAATCACGAGCCCCATCGGTACGAAACTCTTCCACGCAAGCCGCATCAACTGGTCGAATCGGAATCGCGGTAACGACCAGCGAACGACCATGTAGGCGGCGATGAAGATCGCGATCTTGGTGCAGACGACGAGGATACGCACCAACATCGCCAATGCCGAATCGCTCGTATCAAGCCATGCAAACCAGGGGACGTGATAACCGCCCCAGAAGAGACAGACCATGAATGCGCTGGACGTGATCATGTGGGCGTATTCGCCGAGAAAGAACATGGCCCACTTCATCGCGCTGTATTCCGTATGGAATCCGCCGATGAGTTCCTGCTCGGCCTCGGCCAGATCGAACGGTGCGCGATTTGCTTCCGCCAGGGCGGCGATGAACATCAACATTGCGGCGACGGGATGGTAGACAAAGATCCACATCGTCCAGCCGGCGGCATGCGGAGCCTGCGCAGCGACGGCGCCTTCCAATCGCAGGCAGTCCATCGCCTGATCCGCGGGCAGAAGGTAACCGACCGTGATGACGGCCGTCAGAACCACGAGCCCGAGCGGGATCTCATAGGAAATCATCTGAGCCGCGGCGCGCATCGCACCGTAGAACGCGTACTTGTTGTTACTTGCCCAGCCGCCGAGGACGACGCCGTAGACGCCCATCGATCCGACAGCGAGCAGATACAGCACGGCGATATCGATGCTCGCGACTTGCGCGACGAGCGGCGTCGCATCCGCATCCATCCAGGGCCATCGGAAAGCGCCGCCCCATGGAATCACGGCGAACCCGATCAGGGCCACGACGAACATCATGAACGGCGCGAGCACGAACAACGCGCGATCAACATGGCCCGGTATGATGTCTTCCTTGAGCAGGAGTTTCGCACCATCGGCGAGCGGCTGGAGCAGTCCCAACGGACCGACGCGATTGGGACCGTAGCGATCCTGGATCCACGCGGAGATTTTTCGTTCGAGCAGGATGCAATAGGCAACGGCCGTCATGATGCCGCCGAAGATCGACATGGAGAGGATGTTGCTGAACCAGAACTGATCGCTCAGCAGCCATTTGATCTGATCGAGGAACGCAACGATCAACGTCAGCGCGAGGATGCCGCCGA
>JAJDEC010000280.1 GCA_029259995.1 Phycisphaerae bacterium | reverse complement strand
TATGAAAGTGGACGACGCGCTTTCCGTCGAGGACTTCGCAGATGCCTTCCAATGCCAGGTCGCGATCCGGTGCGTCCGTCTCGTCGTCCTCTGCCGCCTTGGCGAGTTTCTCGCGATAGGCCGTCGCATCAATGAATCGCTGTCGAACTAATGCCGCGCTCTTGGCACGCGTGCCGGGGACCGGCGTGTCGCGCTGCGAGTTGGTGCCGTTCGCCATCTTCATGCCGCCCATGATGTCGCCGTCTTCATTGCGAACGGCGAGATCGTCGATCGTGCGGCCGTCGTTGAGCTTGATGTAGATCGTCTGGCCGCTGAGCAGATGGCCCGAGCCCGGCATGACGTTGAGCGTCGTCAGACCGCCCGCCTGTGCTTTCTGCAGGCCCGCGTCGAGTACGTTGATCGAATCGTAGATGCGGCACTCCGGTTGGATGGGGCCCGACGAATCGCCGCCCCAGCCGCTGCCCAGATGACTGTGCGTGCAGACGAGCCCCGGCATGATGACTTTGCCGCGCATGTCGTGCGTCTCGGCGTCGGCCGGAACGGCGACATGATCACCGACGGCCGTGATCTTGCCGTCGTGAACGAGCAGCGTCCCTTTTTCGATCGGCTTACCGTCAACGGGAATAATCGTCGCATTGGTGAATGCGATGGGTTTGTCCTGGGCCGTCGCGTGATGTGTTGCGATGAGTAACACGGCCACGCAGGCCAGATATCGTGCCAGTTGTGTCGTCAATGCTTCCTCCCGGTTGGACATCGTCGGCTGTTGTCGTGATTCGGGGATTGTATCGTGTCGGTTCGAAGGAATCACGGGCTGGGGTGCGGAGTTGCCGTCGCAGTCCGTTGACCCATGCGAATCTGCCGACGGCGATAGATGACGATGAGGCAAACGGCTGTGAGCGTAGCCATGACGGCGAGATAGGCTGGATCGCGGTGCCGAAGCCAGAAAGAGCTGGCGCTCCACATGAAGCCCGGTGTAGCGCCCGTCAATCGGTCAACTTCTGCCCGCCACTCGGACGTGTCAGCGATGATCCGAAGGTCGTCGTGTTCTGTATCGGCGATGAAGTGACCGCCATCGCAGTCGCCGAAGATGACAAAGTGACGCCAGTTAAAATGTTGGATCATCTCGACTCGTGGCATCCACGTGTCACTCGGCGCGACCCGGTACTCGTTGATGGCGGCGCGCCAGTCCTCCTTGCTGTCGAACCGCAGGAATTCGTCGCTTCTTATGTTAGATAGCCAGTAGTACCGGACGGATTCGCCATTAGCGTCAGAGGCCGTTGCGCGGCCGGCGTGCCAGTTCCTGTCCGATTGTTCGGAACGCCCATACTCGAGACTGCACGGAGTCGATGGCGAGATTGAGCCGATCCCATAACCGTTTGGCAGCTTGATATATGGATCGCGATAGAGGCAGCCGTCGACAATCAGTAGGAAGAAGATGAGGCAGAGCAGGCGCAGGATTGTTCGGG
The DNA here is from genome assembly GCA_029259995.1 of Phycisphaerae bacterium. Lineage (GTDB taxonomy): Bacteria > Planctomycetota > Phycisphaerae > UBA1845 > UTPLA1 > ECT2AJA-110-A. The sequence goes on along the minus strand of JAJDEC010000280.1, from coordinate 3,528 downwards.
CAATAGAGGATCCGCGTTGGGTGGTCGTTGTCATCATCTGCATCAACAGCGTATCGCGATCAAGGACGCCTGATGTAATGCTTCGGCCAAATGTGCGATCTGGAAACCGGGGAGTGCGGGCGTCTCGCCCGCACAAATGACTCAAACATGCGGGCGAGACGCCCGCACGAATGACTCAAACTTGCGGGCGAGACGCCCGCACAAATGATTCAAACTTGCGTGCGAGACGCCCGCACTCCCCTGTTCTCAAATGATCCCTCCGGGATCGTGAAGTCGATTGCAGACGCTTAATTGGATCATGGTTCAAACGGCGGAGGTTCCTGCAGCTTCACCTTCGTCGTCTGCGTCTCGCCGTCCCGTGTGAACGTGACTGTCACGATGTCGCCGGCTTCATGTTTTTCCAATGCAGACAGCAACTGATCAAAGTTCTTTACGATGCGATCGTCAATCTTACGGATGATGTCGCCATGGAGCAGCTCGCCCGCTTCGCCGCGACGAAACCCGCGAAGGCCCGCTTCATCCGCCCCGCTGCCGGGCTGCACGTTCCGAATGCCGACGCCTTCGACGTTCATTCGCCGGGCGAGCGACTCATCGATGATTGTGATGCCCAATTGCGGTCGAACAACGCGGCCATGTTCAATGAGTTGCGGCACGACGTTGTTGACTGTGTCGACAGGGACGGCGAAGCCGATGCCTGCACTGGAGCCCGAATCGCTGACGATGAGCGTGTTGACGCCGATGAGTCGGCCGGCGCTGTCGAGCAACGGACCGCCGGAATTGCCGGGATTGATGGCAGCGTCCGTCTGTACGACGTCTTCGATCGTTCGCCCCGTCAGAGACGTGATCGATCGCCCCAGCGCGCTGACGATGCCGGTTGTCAATGTCTGGTCGAGGCCGAAAGGATTACCAATTGCGAAAACGGACTGGCCGACCATCAGATCGCTGGCCGTACCGATGGGGATCGGCTTGAGCCGAATGGGCTCGGCATCGATCTTGATGACGGCGAGATCCTTGTCCGGCGCGGCGCCGACAAACGTGGCGAGCCATGTGGATTGGTCGTAGAGCGTGACCTGGACCTTGTCCGCGCCGTTGATGACATGGAAGTTTGTGACGATGTGTCCCGCTTCGTCCCAGATGAAACCCGATCCTGTGCCGGTTTCGGGCGATCTGAGAATGGCGCGGCCTTGAGTGTCTCGACCGGCTCTCGGCGGATTGACGCGCGTGATGTATGCGACGCTGGGCGCGGCCTGCTCGAAAATGTTGATCGTCGTCTTTTCGAAGTCGGCGAGGTCCGCCCTCGGCGTGATGGGTCGCGGCGTCGTCGAGCCTGTCAGCCAGTTGCCGCCGCGAACGGCGCTCAGGAGGAGGTATCCGCCGGAGAGACCGAAGAAGAGGCCGACGAGCAGTGCCAGCCGCATGCTGCTGAGGCCCGGTCGTACGGGCGCTGGCGGTGTGGCGTCGGCGGGGGACGATGGATATGGATCGAATTGTGTCGTCACGATGGTTCGTCGCTCCATGGCTCGGCAGTTTCCGCCCGTTTGGCTGATCGATCCGATGCACGATTTCGAATGCGAGGGCGAGTCGAATTCGAGTTCTCCATACCCGTGGGCGGGGGCGATCGTTCAGTGGTCGTCGCTTATGGGACGTCCGGGCAGTTGCGTGTTTTATTGAACCGTCCGGCTGACCGATAAGCAAATCACGGCATGTTCCAAATCGGTTGATGCCGTTCGCTACGCCTTTTTTTGTGGAGGCCCATACGTGCCACGCGCTGCAACCTTCTCGGCGTTTTCTTGTTTGTTCATTGTGTTCGCGATCTCCGGATGCGACGCGATGCCCGCTTCCTTGCCAGTCGGTGCCAATGTGACGGCGCCGGACGGCATCGATCCGCAGAATCCGAACATCGAGCGGTCCACGAAAGTGGTCGATTTCTCCAATGTTCGGACGATCCGTCTCGAACTCCCCGTCGGTCGCGTGAGCGTGACGCAGTCGGACGGCCAGGGCACTGCGACGTTGCGAGTGTCAGAGATCATCACGCGGGAGGGCCTCAGCGTTGAGCGACTCACAGACTTCCTCAATCAAACCCGAGTCAGCGCCGAGCGAGCCTTCGTCGACGACGAAAGACTGGATATCGAAGCAAGTATCGCGCAGGAGCTTTCCGACGAGGACGTCCTATTCGACGTGCGCCTTGTGGTCCCCGCCGGTGCCAATCTGGAAGTCTTTGTCGGCAACGGACCTGTCGAAATTGTCGACCTGACGGGCAATGTCGAGATTCGCACGGACAACGGGGCCGTGGAAGTCTCCAACGTCAAGGGCGACGTGATCACCAAGACAACGCTGCGGTCTGTCTCGATCACGGACGTCACGGGCGACGTGTCTGCGAACACGACGGAAGCGGACATCGATCTGCGGCTCGATCCCGGCCTGAACGGGCGCATCTCCGCCTCGACGACGACGGGGGAGATTCGGCTGATGGTTCCCAAATCAACAGCGGCGCGCGTGATGCTCCTGTCGGAAAACGGCACAGTGACGGCAAATCTGAACGGCTTCGCCGTGACGGATATTTCCACGTCATCCGGCTTTCTCGAAGGCACGCTCAACGGCGGCGGCGGTGCGATCGAATTGATCAGCCTTTCCGGACAAATCAGTTTTCTGGGGATGTAAGCCGCTCGATCTGCCCGTATCTCGAAAGTTTGCTTAACCGCGGACCGGCTTCCTGAGCGGAGTCGGTCTTTTTCCATGCGCAGTAATTGCGCGAGTGTCGATGGAGTCGCGTGGGCGTCGATCAAAGAGATAGGCGTTCGATAATGGACAGGGGCGAATGCACGGGACGTGATGACGTTTGTGGCCTGGCGGCGGAACTGCTGTTGCGGTGGGTTTTCCGTGCCGTACATGCTGACCTTGGGGGTCGGCATGGCACCCGGCGAATTCGTCTCGCGAGCGTGACGATGTGTCGAGCATGCCGATGTTGGGCGCCCGGATGGCACGCGGCACTGGGTGACAAGCACCCAGTGGCACGAGGCGTCTGTGGGGCGTGGGGCGAGATTCTGACATGGCATTGAAACCACCTGCGACATATTCGAGGGAAGTTCGGGAGACGCTGCATTGGCTGGTGGCGTCGGGGCAGGTAGACGATCCGGGGACGGCGCGGGGCGAAGCGCAATATCTGTTGTGCCACGCCCGGCGATTGCATGATTCGTTTGTTTCATTGCCGGCGGCGAGTGAGAACAAGAAGTGCCTGGTTGTCGGGTCCTGGGGAATCGAGGTTCCCTATCTCGTGGGGAAGCTCGGATGGACGGACATCACTTGCATTTGCGCACCGACGACGAAGCGCGGTGTCGTGCAGCGATTGGCGCGATCGCACCCCAACGGGACGGATTCGTATTCGTTCGATCTGATCGAGCACGATCTGGAGAGCGGGAATCTGCCGTTTGACGACGACGCATTCGGACTCATTGTCTTCTGGGGATGCTTCGAACACCTGCGGCATGATCCGGAGTTCGGTCTCTACGAGATTAATCGCGTGACGGC
>JAJDEC010000279.1 GCA_029259995.1 Phycisphaerae bacterium | reverse complement strand
CGTGATGAAAACGGCGGATTGGGTCATCGACATCGGCCCCGATGCCGGCAACGAAGGCGGGCAGGTCGTCGTCGAGGGCACGCCGGAAATCGTCAGCGCATGCAAGGCGTCGCACACGGGGCGATTGCTTGGCAAGGTGCTCGCTGCCGGACCGCATCTTGAGCGCGAGGTATTCGATCCGAAGCAGGCTGCGGAAGACGAGATCGAAGTCGCGTCGTCGCCGCTGCTGGATGCGGCCGAGGCGGAGCAGCACGCCGTCAAGATGCCATGGCAGCGTGACGGACGGAAATGGCATACAGGGGCGCGCACGAGTCGCGATCACAAGGAGATCCGCTGGGAAGGCGAAGCGCTGGCGTTCATCGTCGACCAGATCGAGAAAATCGGCGGCGATCGACTCCAGCCGACGGACTGGAACGATCGGGCCCGCGTGGAGATAGTTGCGAAAGCGCCCAAGGGCCTCGCGCAGTCCGCCGTGCCCTGGTTCCTGCACGCGTTGACGGGCGGGGAGTGGATACTCAACCTGCTGATTCGAACGCCCGCCAACAAGATCAAGCAGGGGCCATTGCAGCAGGCGCTGGGGCTGCACACGTTGAACGATCGCGACGACATTCATCGCTACGGCGACGAGCAGCGCGTTCGCGTTCGGCGTATCCAGAATGGTCTCGATCAGACAGGCGTAATGGTCTTCGACAAGAAGGAGATCAATACGCCGGCGTTCAAGAAGTTCCTGAAGACGGCCGTCGATGCGTATCTCGCGCACGTCGCGTCGCTGGCCGAAAAGGGCAAGTCTGCCGAGCCGTGGAAGGAAGACGGCAAGGCGTGGCACCTGTCGCAGAAGATCATGAAGCCGGGCAAACGCAAGAAATGGACGGCGATGGATCTCACGCTCCTCGTCGGTCAAATCCAGAAAATCCTTCCGAAAGCGAAGATACTCTGGGATCGGAAAGTCTTCGTCGAAATCGTCAACGACGCAGGCGAACGAATCTGTAAGATCATCACGCATCAGGCCAATGCGATGCGCATCGATGTGCATCTGCAACGTGGCGCGTTCACCGACGATCAGGTTCGCGGCCTGGGCTACGAACAGGAGTTTCAACGACCCGGCACAAACAGCGCGGAACTGACCTTCTTTGTGCGTGACGCCAAGTCCGTAGACCGCAACCAGCTGAAGCAGGTTCTCACAGCCGCGCACGAACACGTTGCCGCCGCACTACAGGCATAGCGGTTCTGTTCGATCCGTTCCGAGCCGCGATCGCCAGGGAGCCGGTCGAAGGGCGATCAGCACTGCGCGTCTCCTGACGATCTTATTCGCGCACGCCCATACCCATATTACGAAATGTCGATGCATTGACTGGCGATTTCGATCCGAACTCGAATCCCGGGGCCCGAAACGCCTTTCGCACTTTTCAACTTGCCCAACGACATCTTCCGCCGACAATACGCCGCGGTGAACGCCCAAACTCAATCCGGCCATCTCGAAGTCGTCCACGGATCCATGTTCGGCGGTAAGACGGAGCATATGATCGCGCGGCTCAAGGAGGCACAATCGCGCGGCGATCGCGTACTCGCATTCAAACATTGCATCGACGATCGCTACGTGCCCGACGCCATTGTCACGCATCCCGGCGAGCGCTTCGACGCTGTGCGCGTTCCCGATGCCGCGTCGATTCTCGAACCGGCCGAGAAGGCCGACTTCATTGCGATCGATGAGGGGCATTTCTTCGGTCTGCCGTTGATCGACGTCGTCGAATCGCTTTGTGCGCAGGGCAAGTCCGTCCTTGTTGCCGGGATTACGCATGACGCATGGGGCCGGCCATTCGAACCCATGCCGCAACTCTGCGCGTTCGCCCAGTCCGAAGTGATCAAGCAGGCGCCTTGTCGTGTTTGCGGTGAAGCTGCTCCATACACACAGCGGATGACGCAGATCAACACGAAACACATGGTCGGCGGTCTATCCGACTACGAGCCCCGTTGCGAGGCCCATTTTGCGCCCCTGGCCACGCCGCCGGAGGTACGCTGAATGCCTCCGCTGCTCCGAGGTTTCGGCGGCATCGTTGCGCTCGTCTGCATTGCGTGGCTGCTTTCCTCGAATCGTCGGCGCTTTCCCTGGAAAATTGTGATCAGCGGGCTGGCCCTGCAATGGGTGCTTGCGCTGTTTGTCCTGAAGACTGAAATCGGCAACGGGCTCTTCACGTTGCTCGCGAAGTTCATCGGCGCGATTCTCGCCGCCGCCATGGAAGGGGCCGGCTTCGTCTTCCGGATGGTGATTCCGGACGGCACGCCCTGGTTTCTGAACATCGGCGTCATCATCATCTCGACAATCATTTTCGTCTCGATGCTGGCCTCCATCGGCTATCACTACGGCATTCTCCAGAGGCTCGTTCAGGGGATGGCGTGGATCATGCGCAAGAGCATGGGCGTCAGCGGCGCGGAAAGTCTCGCGGCCGCCGCCAATGTGTTTTTCGGGCAGACCGAGGCGCCTCTGCTTGTGCGTCCCTACATCCCGAAGATGTCGCAGTCGGAATTGATGGCCCTGATGACGGGCGGATTCGCGACAGTCGCCGCGGGCGTTCTCTCCGTGTACATCGCATTTTTCGCCGAGGCCACGCCGGAACTGAAGGTCGAAATCACGCGGCATCTGCTGACGGCGTGCTTGATGTCCGCGCCGGGCGCATTCGTCATGGCGAAGATCATGGTCCCGCCGATCCTGGCGACGGCGGACGGAAGTCCGGTCATCAAGACCGCGGATGACTCGAAGATCGATGCGGGTATTACGGGCGAAAACCTGCTTGATGCGATGACAGAGGGGGCGTCGCAGGGCATGCGGCTCGCGATCAACGTCATCGCGATGCTGATCGCGTTCGTTGCCCTGATTCACCTGATCGATGCAGGGCTCGGCCTCGTCGGCTCGCAATCATGGATGGCAGGGACGCTCGACTGGCTCGGTCTCAAGACACTCTCGCTCAGCGGTCTGCTCGGCATCCTGTTCCGGCCGATCGCGATGTTCATCGGCGTCGACTCGGCCGATGCCCATCAAGTCGCCGGCCTGATCGGCACGGGCATCGCGACCAATGAAATCATCGCCTACGAGAATCTCGCAAACATGCTGCGCGACGGGCTGGTCTCCAAGCGATCTGCGTTCATCGCGGCCTACGCCCTGTGCGGCTTTGCCAATTTCAGCTCGATCGGGATCCAGATCGGCGGGATCAGCCCGATGGCCCCGGATCGCCGCGCGGAAATCGCCCGTCTCGCCCCCCGCGCCATGCTCGGCGGAGCCATGGCCTGCTGGATGACCGCCGCCATTGCCAGCACGCTGATCTGAGGATGGTGCATGTCAACGCACTCGCGGGACATTGGCGAGGGCGATGCCGGGCGGGCCCGACGTGTATCATCCCCAATGCATGATCCCACCGATTCCGCTAAACTCCACGTCTCGAACAGGGACCAGGAATCGCGAGGGTATTTCGTGACCGACTCGCGGGCAGACTCTCGATATGGAGGCCGAAAATGGCCTGGCAGGCACTGGATCGGACAAAACCGGTTTTTGACAAGGATGCACCGCCCGTTTTGAGCGAGGCATTGCGAGCGAAGATTCGCTCCTTCTTCCCGCGTTATGAAACCCAGCGGGCCGCGCTGCTGCCGGCGCTGCATGTCGTACAGGACGCGCTGGGGCACGTCAGTCACAAGGCCATGGCCGAGATCGCCGAAGTGCTGGAGATCCCGCCCAGCGCCGTGCTCGATACGCTGTCGTTCTACACGCATTACTGGGACCACGAGAGGGGCAGCAAAGTCGTCGTTGCCTGTCGCAGTCTGTCCTGTCAGCTCGTGGGGGCGGAAAAGGTGCTCGACGCCTGCAAGGCGGAACTCGGCATCGACGAACACGGCACGACGGAAGACGGCAAGTACAGCCTCGTGACGGAAGAATGCCTTGCCGCCTGCGATCATGGCCCGTGCCTTCTGATCAATGAGAAGCTGCACAAGTGCGTCACGCCCGAAGAAGTTGCCAGGATCCTCAAGGATCCGAAAAACGCGGAGATCGATCCGCCCAGATCGAATCTCTTCGACGGCCCGGCGGCCGCCGCGCCGGCCCCGGCGATCGAGGCCGTCGGCAAGACGTCCGACATTCAGGAAATGCGGGAGTCATGATCCGCGTTGGCCTTCCGACATTTGTCAGAGACTTCAAATACGACCGCGCTGCCGAACGATTCCATCGATGACGCTCGATTCCGACAATCCCAACCAACCGATCGGTAACCTGCAGCCGCACGTGATCGACATCGGCAAGGGCAACGCCCGCACGGCGCCGCCCCGATCCGCGCCGCCGCCGTTGGACGGCGCGCCGTCGGCGACGCTGAGCGCGCCGCGCGCGTGGCATCGTTACGAAGTCCTGGGCTGCTTCGCCCTGATGATGGTTGCGATCCAGGTGGCGCTGGGCCCGAAGATTCGGCTGTCGCAATGGGAGATGAACGCGGACAGCAACGCCGCCGTGGCCGAAGGCGTCGCCTGGATGAAAGGCCGGCTCGATATTCCGCCGGTTCGCAACAACGAACTGCAATGGGACTATCCCGAGGTTCGCGACTGGGAACGCAAGGATCCGGAAGTGCGTCTGCACGACACGGCCTACAACCCCGAGAACCACAAGTATTACAACGTTTTCCCGCCGTTGTTCAGCATTCTGACAGTCGCCGTGTCGCCATTCCACAAGCTGGTGGGAATGCCGGAGACGATGTGGCGACCGGAGATGATGGCGCTGCTGATCTATTGGCCGATCGCCATCGTTAGCTTCGTCACGTTTCATCGTCGGCTGCAAAACCCCATGTGGGCTGCGATCCTCGCCTTCGCACTCATCGGCGGGACGTCCATATTGCCTGGCCTCAACGAAACGCGGCACGGACTGCTCGGCCGCATGGATCACGTGATGTCGCAGATCGGCCTGCTGATCTTCGCGGCGGATCTCCTGGGGCGACAGCGCATTTGGCCGGCGCTCATCGGTCTGTTCATCGCCGTGTACGCGCGGCAGATCACGATACTGTATGGCGTGGTCCTGCTTGCTGTTGCCTGGAAGCGATATGGTGCGAAGGGGTTCGCGTTGGCGGGGCTCGGCCTGGCGGTCATCGTCGGACCGTTGTTGACGCTGAATTATTACAAGTTCGGGGATCCGCTCGAATTCGGCTATCGCCATATCTACGCAGGTCGCGGTGGCGATCTGATGGGCGAACGCGTGCAGAAATACGGCACGTTCTCCCCGAAATACATCCTCGGCGTGGACGGCGACGACGGCAATCTCTTCTTCATGCATCTGTCGCTGCCGAAGATGGGCGACGTGTCCCTGACAAGCGTTCATCTTTACGACGCCAACCAGAAGGGAACGAGCCTCTGGTTTACGACGCCGATGGCCTTCTGGGTGCTGATCGCAGCAGCCGCCTGGTGGCGGGAGAAAAACGCCCGCTGGCTGATGCTCTCGACGATCCCGATCATGATCGTTCTGTCGATGTACCACAGCTCGGGGTACATTCAACATGGATTCAATCGCTTCGCGCTCGATTTTCTGCCGATCTGGCTGCTTGTTGTGGCGCCCTATTCGATCGGCGGCAGGAATCGATGGCGCTCCTGGCTGACGCTGGCATTTGCCGGTTGGGGCCTGCTGTATTACAGCATCATTACGCCGGATGCACTCGTGCGACCCGCATCGGTCGCCCTTCAAATTGTGGAGACAATGTCGCATGGCCAAGTTTGAGCCCGTCCTGACAAAGAACTTCGGCATCGAGGGCATTCGCACGCTCGACGTCTACCGCAAACAAGGCGGATACAAGACGGCCGAAAAAGTCATCAAGGAACAGAAACCGGAAGAAGTCGTCGAAGTCGTCAAGGCCAGTGGCCTGCGCGGTCGCGGCGGCGCAGGCTTTCCGGCGGGTCTGAAGTGGTCCTTCCTGCCGCCCGATCGCGAAGTGACGTATTTCTGTGTCAACGCCGACGAGTCCGAGCCGGGCACGTTCTGCAATCGCGTGCTGATGGAAGAGGATCCGCATCAACTGCTCGAAGGCATTCTCATCGCCGGCTTCGCCACGAAGACGACAACGGCCTTCATCTACATGCGCGTCGAATTCCACGAGCAATTTCACATTCTCCAGAAGGCCGTCGACGAGGCCTACGCCGCGGGATACTTCGGCAAGAACGTCTTCGGCAGCGACTATTCGATCGACTGCTACATCCATCGCGGCGCCGGTGCCTATGTCTGCGGCGAAGAGACGGGACTGATCGAAAGCCTCGAGGGCAAGCGCGGCTGGCCGCGCATCAAGCCGCCGTTCCCGGCCATCGAAGGTGCATTCAAGCGGCCGACCGTCGTCAACAACGTCGAGACGCTCTGCTGCGTACCGCACATTTTCGAGCGAGGCGTCGATTGGTTCCGCGGTATTGGTACAGAGAATTCGAAGGGTCCGAAGCTGTATACCGTCAGCGGGCCGGTCAATCGGCCGGGCTGCTTCGAGGCGGCGCTGGGACTGACCGCGCGCGACCTGATTTTCGGCGACGACCACGGGCAGGGCATGCGTGACGGGAAGAAAGTCAAAGGCTGCATTCCCGGTGGTCTCAGCGTCGGCGTCCTGACAGAGGCCGAACTGGATTGTCATCTTTGTTTCGACGACGTTCGCAACTACGGCCTGCTCGGCCTCGGCACGGCCGGCGCGATCGTGATCCCGGACGATGCGGATATCCGGCAGGTGCTGAAGAACATCGCGCGGTTCTATTCCCACGAAAGCTGCGGCCAGTGTACGCAATGCCGCGAGGGAACGAACTGGATGTACAAGATCGCGGCCCGCATCGCCGCGGGGGCGGGGCGTATCAGCGATCTCGATCTTCTCGTCGACATTACGACGAACATGGGCATGATGCCCGGCCTCAGCATCTGCGGCCTGCCGGACGGCGCCGCCTTTCCGATCCGAACGATCGTGCAGAAATTCCGATCGGAGTTCGAGGAGCATATCCGCAACCAGAAGCCGGGCGTTGTTGAGCAGGTCATTCGAAAGACGAACCCGGCCGCGTATGAGCTGCCGATTCTGGGGCAGCGGGCGGTAAGTGTCTGAAGTGAGAGAATGAACCGCATTCAAGCGTCCGGTGACGATGCGGCCTCACCCTGATGCAGTTTCCATGATTGTGCGAACCAGTTCGACCTCCAGAACGGCAGATTCTGTCCACCTGTTTCCGGAAAATACCAAATACCCTGTGTTCAAATTGGCGCCAATCGTCGCTTATGGCACCGTGTGGTGCCGCAAGTGCGTCGCATCAGCTTCCGGCGTGGGTGCTGCGACAAGGCGGGCGAACACGAGGGTTTCATTCTTGGGGACTTTCGCACTTGGGGCTTCGGCAGCGATTTCCCGGACCCGGTACCCCCGCGACGTCGCTTCCGAGAGATGTCGGCGATACGTCAAGATCCAGGGCTGGCCATCATCGCCGTCATCCGCGGCGGCCTTGGCGTCGGCGAAGTTGTTGATGTATTCAAATTCCCTGTTGATGTAAGGATACACGGCGGACTGGGCGAGCCCTGCGACGTACAGCGTGGCCCCGTCGGGAATGCTCGCGATCTGTTCGCGCACGAACGCGATCGTGGGTTTGCGCCAATCATTCTTGGGCATCACGTAACCGCCGATCACGACGTAGATGGCCAATGTGAATGCAAAACCGGCAACGTAGAATCGTTTCGCGGGTTTTCCAACGTGTCGAATGTGCTCGTCGGCCAGCATGCCGGCCAGTAACGAGAGTGGCGGGAGGATGGGTACTGCGTAGTGTTTGCTGCGGAATGCGGCGATCGTCAGGAGGACGAATCCTGAGATAAACCACGACCACAGATATCGATCGATACGGCCCGTCCTGCTGTGCGCTTTGCGCCACAGAATCTTGGCGCCGAGGATGATGGTAATCGTCCACGGCATGGCGAGCCAGGGAATCGAATAGAAGTAAAAGAGCGGGCCATGACTCTTGAGATGATAGTGCCCCAGGAATCGCTGGACGTAGCTGGCATTCCAATGACCCACGGCCTCGTCGCCGACTGTCAAGACGATGGCGGCGTACCATCCGAAGCCGACCACGATCGACAGCACAAACATGGGCGTCAATACGACGGCGAGGATCGGTTTCATCGATCGTTCCATCGCGGCGAAGCAGAGGATCGGCATGCCGATGAGTGCGATGGCCAGCGGTCCCTTGGTCAGAATGGCGAGCCCCGCCATGAGATGAAACAGTGCCGCAGCGGCGATCGGCAGTTTGAATTCGCGATTTCCCCAGTGCCAGGCCAGCGTGACCAGTGCGGCGACGATGAACATGGCGAACGGCATGTCCACTTCACCGAGTCGCCCCTGGAGGAACATATAGACGCAAGTCGCCTGCGCGAGCCCCGCCAGCAACGCGGCTCGGCGGCCGAAGTATCGATCGGCAAGCAAGGCGACAAGCAGGCAGATGACGATTGACGAGACGGCCGAGGGAAGCCGAGTCAGTATCTCGCTGAAACCGCCGAATGTGTGGTACAGCGCAGCCGTCATCCAGATCGCGAGCGGCGGTTTGTGTATCCAGGGTTGATCGAGCATCTGCGGAACCAACCAGTTGCCGGTTTCCAGAATCGTCA
>JAJDEC010000278.1 GCA_029259995.1 Phycisphaerae bacterium | reverse complement strand
CGCGCATATCATCGTTAAGAATCGGCGGATGTCCAACAGGAATGAAGATCGCGGAGACGCGCGACAATGATTGCGTCGGCGTGCACCGCTGATCCTTCACCTTCGCAGGTGATGGAAACCAGTCATTCGAACGACTCGTTCGATGCGATAACGAGATGGCCGTATCCCCGCGTTCTTTTCCGCACCCTGTGCTCGGACATGCGCGATTTTGGGGCGGTCCATCGCTCGAATACGTCAATTCTCGGACGGATTGCCTGCATCCGCGATGGACGGACGGCCATCGCTTCAGATAACATGCAGGTACGTCTTCGGAATTCTTCCGCACGATACGACGACCTCGGCCTGCACCTCTTGCTCGCCCGCGTTTGCATATAAATGACTCTGAAAGGGATGATGATGAACCGATCGATCCTGTCCTCAAATCCCGACGTCGCGCGAAATTGGAAAATCCAGATCGTACGAGTGATCCTCTTGATGACGTTGTGTCTCTTGTCGCGGACTATGGCCGATGATGGCGGCATTCGTGGATTTCTGATTGCCGATCTTTCTGTCACGAAGACGGACGGCATTACGACCGTCGTGCCGGGGCAAGTCGTCACGTATACAATCGTCGTCACCAACAACAGCGATCCGGACGTCATGGGCGCAACAGTTGTCGACTCATTCACTGCCGAACTCGGCGGTGTCACCTACACGAGCGTTGCCGCCGGCGGGGCCACTGGCAATACGGCCGCCGGCGCGGGCGACATCAATGATCTCGTTGACATGCCATCCGGAAGCTCGATTACTTACACGGCCACGGGAACGCTGGATCCGTCTGCGACAGGAACGCTGGAGAACACGGCGACCGTGACGGCGCCGGCAGGAATTGTGGATAACGATCTCACGAACAACTCGGCAACGGACATCGACGACATCACGCCGACTGCGGATTTGTCGATCACGAAGGACGACGGCTTGTCGACGGTCATTCCGGGCGCGAGTGTGACGTACGAGATCGTCGTCAGTAACGCCGGTCCGTCGGACGCCGTTGACGCCGTGATCACGGACGCGTTTCCCACGGAATTGACGAACGTGAGCTACACAAGCGCTGCCGCCGGCGGCGCAACGGGCAACACGGCGGGCGGCAACGGCGACATCAATGACACGGTCACCATGCCCGTCGGCAGCACGATTACCTATATGGCCATGGGTACAGTCGCAGCCGACGCGAGCGGGACGGTCGACAATACGGCGATGGTCGACGCGCCGGCCGGTCTGATTGATCCCGATCTGACAAACAACTCGGCGAACGACGTCGACACGATTCCCGAACCAGAACCAGAACCAGAGCCGGAACCGGAACCCGAGCCCGAGCCGCAGCCGGTACCATGCCCGGCGAACGCGAGCGGATTGAATCTGCTGTTCTCGCTTCTGTTCCATTCACCGGTTTGCGGACTGGGTTGTCCGCTGATGCTCGTTGGAACACTGTGCGGTATTGTGGCCATGCGAACGAGCAATCGGCGGCGACTGCGTTCGCGACACGACTCGAGGGCGTAAACGAAAGACGCCGATACAATGACCGCATGAAACTGATCGAAGGCGACAGGCTGCCGACACTGACATCGAATCGCCTCGAACTTCGTTGGCTCGAGCAATGCAACGCGCTGTCGTTATTCGATATCTATTCCAATCCAGAAGCCATGCGATACTGGTGCACCACGCCCTGGGCGAATCCGTCCGAGGGAACGGAATGCATCGCCAGCATTCATCGCTGCTTCTCGGCACAATCGCTGTTCGAGTGGGGCGTGTTTAAGACCGACGACGAAAAGCTGATCGGCACCTGCACGCTGGCGCAGATTGATGCGGACCATCGGCGAGCGGAGATCGGCTTCATGCTGCGGCCCGACTGCTGGGGGCATGGTTACATGACGGACGCTTTGGCCGCACTTCTCGAATTCTCCTTCAAGTTGCTTCGGCTCCATCGCATCGAAGCCGACGTCGATCCACGCAACGATGCATCGATCCGGCTGCTCGAGCGCTTGGGTTTCCAGCGCGAAGGATATGTCCGCGAACGCTGGCTCGTCGGCGAAGAAATCAACGACGGGATTCTCTACGGCCTGCTGTGTCATGAGTATTCGCCAGCCACCCCCTGAGGGGCAATGTGCGAGAATCGCCCCGTACTGGACGCCGAGGCACTTGCCAGACTCGCAGCGCGTTGGCGAACCGCCATCGGTCTTACGTAGAGCAAATACTTGAATTCGGTTCTCTGTAATTGTATTATCGCCAATACACGGCCGGTGATAATCAATACGTAATTCGTCATTCCTCCAATTCCGGCCGGCAAAAAAAACGGCATGAGCCACACACCGTAGGAGTCTTCGATGCACGTATTCTCTATTCTCAGGTTCCGTCGTCTACCTGCCGTCGTTGCGGGGCTGATGGGCGCAATGTCTGTTTCGACACTATTTGCCGGTGCGCAACTCATCGGCCTGGGACATTTGCCCGGCCTCGATGGCGCAGATGCAATCGGCGGTATTTCACGCGATGGTTCAACAGTCGTCGGACGTGTCGGCCTTCCCTCAACACAGTACGCAGCCAGGTGGACCGCGGGCGCCGGCTGAGTGAAGCTGGGCTCGCTTCCTGGCGAAACAACCGGCTACGCTCAGGGCGTCTCGTCGGACGGCTCGACCGTTGTCGGATTCAGCAGCGGCGTCGGCATTGACGATGCCGCGACGCGATGGACCACAGCAACCGGAATCACGGATCTTGGCGTTCTTCCCGGCGGCACACGACCGACAAGCGGATTCCACGTGTCCGCAGACGGCCAGATCGCCGTCGGCTATGCGACGGACAGCGCCGGCCGCGTCGCGTTTTCGCTGGAGTGAGGCCGACGGAATGACCAGCCTGGGACGCCTTGGCACTCACACGGAAAGTGTTGCGTTCGGCATTTCGGCGGATGGATCGACAGTCCTTGGTCGCTCTTACACGTCGTCGACCGTCGGGGAGGCCTTTGCCTGGACGGAAGCCAACGGCATGGTCGGGCTCGGCCAGATCGGAACGGACGGCTTCAGCAGCATTGCGCGGCGCATCTCAACCGACGGCAACGTGATCATCGGAAACGGACGCATCCTCGGCGTCGGAACGGAAGGATTCCGAATGGAAGTGGGCGGCAGCATGATCGGTCTCGGCGATCTGCCAGGGGCATCCCACTTCAGCGAAATGTTCGATCTGAATTATGACGGTTCTATTCTCGTCGGTGCGGGCCGAACGTCTGCAGGTTCCATTGGAACCATCTGGGACGCGGCGCATGGATTGCGTTCGATCGACAGCTATGTCACCAGCGAGCTGGGTATCGATCACGGCGGTTGGTTCTTCGGCCCGGCCTACGGCATCTCGGACGACGGCACGCGCATCGTCGGCGTCGGCGCAAATCCGCAGGGCATCGGCGAGTCATGGATGATCATCATCCCTGAGCCGGCCACTTCGCTGATGTGCATGATCGGCGCTGTCGTCATATTGAAACGACGTCTTCGATCCTGACAATACACTGCCGACGCGTCATGACATGAATGCCGGACGCCCATGCGGCATCCGCGACTGCTGAGCGCGCGCACGGATACTTGCAGACCAATCCGTGGGCCTGACGTATGATCCGCGTATGACAGCCGACACACGCGATCCCGTCCCGAACGTCCGCCTGCGCCTGGTCAGGCCCGACGATATTCCCGTCCTCTACCAGCATCAACTCGACAACGACGCCAACCGCATGGCGGCAGTCCATCCGCGCGACGAATCGGCGTTTCGAGCTTTGTGGGACGGCGTATTCAAGCAGCCGAGCATTGTCGCCCGGGCGATCATTGCGGACGATGAACTGGTCGGCCACATCACCATCTTCAACATGGACGGCGTAGACGGCGTCGGCTACTGGATCGCGAAAACGCATTGGGGACGCGGCATCGCGACGCGGGCGCTGACGCTGCTGCTGGAGGATGTGAACCGGCGACCGCTGCATGCGCGCGTGGCGGTGGACAACAAGGCGTCGATTCGCGTGCTGGAGCGCTGCGGGTTTGTCGTGACGGGGTATCAGCATTCGCCGGGGACGGAGCGGTATGTGGAATGCGAGGAGGCGGTTTTGGTGCTGGAATAGCGTGGTTCATCGCGCGTTTGATTTGTGCTCGTTACGCGAGTTTCTCGAGAATCGGAGGCGGGTGCCCCATCCTTTCAATGATGGGGTCGCGATGATAGGCATGCGGGCCGGTGTCAGATGATTCTCGCGACGCCCGGGACCATGCGTTGAGTTAAGTGCGATTGCTCAATCATGCGAGGATCGCGGCATCGGTCGGGTGGCCCACCACTTCAGTGGTGAGGGCGCGACGATACGCGTGCAGGAAAATGTCGAACATGATCGAA
>JAJDEC010000277.1 GCA_029259995.1 Phycisphaerae bacterium | reverse complement strand
GAGTCGTCATCGAAAACTGGTCGGACGATGGGACGGTCGACGAACTGGATGCGGTCAACAATCCCGAGGATCCGGCCGACGGATCGCGCAAGATTCCGTTCACGCGGGAGATCTACATCGAACGCGACGACTTCATGGAGGATGCGCCGAAGAAATTCTTCCGCCTGGCGCCGGGGCGCGAAGTGCGGCTGCGATACGCCTACTTCATCACGTGCACGGATGTGATCAAGAACGATGCTGGCGAAGTTGTCGAGCTGCGCTGCACGTACGATCCCGCTACGCGCGGCGGCGATTCGCCCGACGGCCGCAAAGTCAAAAGCACGCTGCACTGGGTCTCGGCCTCGCACGCGATCGATGCCGAAGTCCGGCTGTACGATCGCCTGTTCAGCGAGCCCGATCCCGACAATGCCAAACACGAAAAGGACTTCAAGGAATTCCTCAATCCGGATTCGCTCAAGACGTTGACGGGTTGCAAATTGGAGCCGAGTCTTGCCGAGGTCAGGCCGGGCGATCGCGTGCAGTTCGAGCGGCTGGGCTATTTCTGCGTCGACAAGGATTCCATGGCGGGCAAGCCCGTGTTCAATCGGACAGTGTCGCTGAAGGATTCCTGGGCGAGGCAGAAGGGGAAATAATCGCCGGTCGGCATCTGCCCGACATTTGGCGCTCTTCTGGGTGCACGGGATTGCCCTGCCGCCACTGATGAGAAACGCCGTCACTCCTTATAATGGCCGCCAAAGTCGGCCGGTTGTATTCTTCAGTGAATCAATCCGGCCGGACGAGTCGAGTCCTCGGCGCGGAATGCCGTCGGGAGGAATGCCGTGGCCGGTGCGTGTGAATCACTCTGTATTGAATCGCTGATGCTTGCGGAATTGCCGTCAATGGCGGGCGCTTACGTGATCGCACTGATCGTCGGTGGCGGGCTCGTTGTCATTTCCGCGCTCTTCGGCGGCGGATCGCACCATGATGTTGAACTCGGGGTGGAAATAGACGGCGCTGATGCACTCGATGGCGTGGGGGTAGACGGCGCGGAGCTTCACGGCGACTTCGATGCGGATGCCGATGCAGGCATGAACGCCGGCGGCGCTGATCTGGATGACGGCGGACTCCATCTTACGGACTGGTTCAGTCTTCGATTCGTCGTCTATTTCGCCGCCATGTTTGGCGCGACAGGTACAACGCTGACGACGATGACGGACATGAATCGCGGAACCATCCTGCTGTCGTCCGTCGTTGTCGGTGTCATCGTCGGTCAGATCGTGCATCAGACGATGCGCTGGCTGAAGCGATCCGGCAGCGATAGTTCGACGCGTGCTGCGGATTACGTCGATCGGCCGGGGCGTGTGACCGTGTCGATTCCGGTGAAAGGGCGCGGGGAAGTTGCCATTCAAATCCATGACGGCGAGCGATGTCTGCCCGCTGTCGCGCAACGCGACGACGAGTCGTTCGCGTCCGGCGCCCGCGTCGTCGTACTCAGTGTCGAGGGCGGCGCCGCCGTAGTCGTCTCGCGCGAGGAACATGAGTTTCTGAAGACGGCCTGACGCGATGTGAAGTGACGCCGATCGAATCGTTTGATCCGCGGAGGATCGGAAGTCGCGCAACTTTGAGCGCGCCATCACGCAGGCGTCATCGGTCAGTGCGACAATCCGACTGATAGTACGGGCGTCGAATCCGAAGTGCGTATGTCAAGAACGGGTCATTGATCAAATAGAGAGGGTGAGTCATATGAATGCGCTGTTACTCGCGGAGTCCATCGGAATGCACTGGTACGTCATTGGCGGAATCGTGCTGCTGTTCCTGGTCATGTTCGTCTGGATCATCACAAGCTGGATCGTTGTCGGTAATCCGAGCGAGATGCTGGTCATCAGCGGGCGCAAGCAGGGCGATCGCGGCTATCGAACCCTGATCGGCGGCAGTACCGTCGTCTATCCGATCATCGAGAAAGTCGCGCGGATCAGCCTGAAAAACATGCAGGTCGGATTGGAAGTCAAAGCCCAGGCGGGCGGCGGAACGATGATTCCTGTGATTGTGACCGGCGTCGCCAACGTCAAAGTCGCCTCTGAGCCGGATATCCGCGGCAACGCAATCGAACGATTCCTCGAGCAGCCGCTGGGCGAAATGCAGCGTGTCGCGCGAGAAACGTTGGAGGGCGGCCTTCGCGCCGTCATCGGAAAAATGACGCCAGAGGAAATCGTCGAGGATCGTGACAAGTTCGTCGCCACGCTCATGTCCGAAGTCACGGACGACGTTCGCAAGCTCGGTCTTCTCATTGACCGCGTCAACATTCAGAACGTGAACGACGAAGAGCACTATCTCGAATCGATCGCGCGAAAAGCTTCGGCGCAGGTCCGAGCGACAGCTCGGCAGTTCGAGGCCGAACGCAAGGCGGAGGCTGACATCGCAGAAGCTGAAGCGCTGGCGCTGTCTCGCCGCGCCCAGGCGGAACGCGACGCCGAAGCGCGATCGGCCGAATCGCTCGGCCGCCAGACGGCGGAACAGGCACGTATTGACGCCGACAAGAAAATCGCGGAGTCGGAAAACGCATTGCAGATTCGCAAGATCGAATTGACTGCAGAACAGAAGATCCGTGAAGCCGACTCCCAGGCCCTGGCCCGACAAGGCCAGGCCGAGCGAGACGCCGAAGCCCGACTGGCCGAAGCGTCGAGCCGACAGAAAGCGGAAAATGCGCGCATTCTGGCCGACAAGTCGATTGCCGAAGCCGACAACGATCTTCGCGTCCGAAAAGCGGAACTGGTTCGAGAGGCGGCCCTGAAAGAGGCGGATCGCAACAAGGCGGCGGGCGAGGCCGAGGCTGCCCGCCTCATGGCAACGGATGTCGCCCGCGCGAATGCAGCGCGCGACGTCGCCATGGCCCGCGCCGCGGGTGAAGCTGCGACAATCCTCGAAGAGGGCAAGGCGCGTGCCGCGTCGATCGAGCAGATCGGAAAGATGATTCAGCAGCATCCCGAGGCGTTGAAAGTCATGCTTGTGGAAATGATGCCGAACATGGTCGATCAGCTTGCGAAAACGATCACTGACATCAAGCTGGGCGACGTGACTGTCATCGACGGCGGCAACGGCAGCGCCATGGCCGGCGCCGCCAT
>JAJDEC010000276.1 GCA_029259995.1 Phycisphaerae bacterium | reverse complement strand
TCTTGTGCGCTTTGAATTGTTCCGCGGATGGTTGGATACTTCTGAACAAGCCATGGGACGCGGCCGTCGCCCACAAACGCGGCGGCGATGCACTAGAATGTACCTATGCGAGTGGTCTATCTAACGGCGGGCGCCGGCGGGATGTATTGCGGGAGCTGCCTGCGCGACAACGCGTTGGCGGCGGCGCTGATTCGGCGCGGTCGCGATGTGCTGCTCTGGCCCGTCTACTCGCCGATCCGGACGGATGACGAGGATGTTAGCGCGTCGCGCGTCGTGTTCGGCGGAATCAACGTCTACCTGCAATATCGCTGGCGATTCGCGCGGAGGATTCCGCGATCCCTGCTTCGATTGCTGGATCAGCCGTGGTTGTTGCGTTGGGCGATGCGCGGGGCGGGATCGACGGATCCAAAGCTCGCGGCTGAATTGATGATGACTTTGTTGCATGCGGAGGATGGACCTCACACGAGCGAAGTGGACGCGTTGATCGAACAATTGCGATCGGCCGATGCGGGCATCGTGCATCTGCCGAACGCATTCTTCGTCGGATTGGCGCGACGGATCAAGGCTGAACTGAATGTGCCCGTTGTCTGCACGTTGACAGGCGAGGACATTCTGCTGGACAAACTGGATGCAAAGTCGCGTTCGAGCGTGCTGGAGCTTTTGCGCGGACGGGCGGTGGATGTCGATGGGTTCCTGTCGGTCAGCAATCATTACACGGCCTATGCCACGGAGCACTTCGGCATTGCCGCGGAACGTGTGCGGCACGTGCCGTTGGGAGTCGCGTGGGATGACGGCGTTGATGCCGGCGGAACGCGCGACAAGACGTTTACGATCGGCTATCTTGCGAGAATCTGCCCGGAGAAGGGGCTGCACAATCTGATGGACGGCTTCGAGATGCTTGTTCGTGAAGGGCGCGACTGTCGATTGCTCGTCGCGGGCTATCTCGGATCGGGCGACAAGGCATATTTTTCGGCGCTGGAGCGTCGCGTGGCGAAGAGTCCGATGCGCGATCGAATTCAGTTTCTTGGTGAGCTGGATCGGGCCGACAAGTTTGCGTTCCTGCGAACGCTGGATGTGCTCAGCGTACCGACGGAATACGAGGAGGCGAAGGGCCTGTATATACTCGAAGCCATGTCGCAGGGGGTTCCGGTCGTTCAACCGGCGCATGGTTCGTTTCCGGAATTGATCGAATCCACGGGCGGCGGGATTCTGCACAAACCGAATGATGCGGCGTCGCTGGCCGACGGTTTGCGGCAGATGATGGATAATACGGAATTACGCACGCAGTTGAGCGTGGCGGCGCGGGCTGCTGTAAGGGAAAAGCACTCGGACGAGCGAATGGCGGATCACGCGTGGGCAGCGTTCGAGGCGATTGTCGCTGAACACGGCGCGCGCTCGTCGATCGTTGTTTGATCCATACGGCGTCGCCAGACGGGCCATCGCCAACTGGCAGGGAATCGTGATATGCAAACGGCAACAATGGATCTGGTTGCGGAGAAGATCTGCAAGCGCTATCGAAGCGGCACGAAGGCAGTCGATGTCCTGCGCGATGTGTCCTTGACGCTGACGGCGGGTGAATCGGCGGCGATCATGGGGCCCTCTGGATGCGGGAAGAGCACGTTGTTGAATGTGCTGGGCGGACTTGAGCCGCCAGACTCGGGTGCTGTGCGGCTTGGCGATGAGGCGCCGTATGAACTCGACGATCAGGGCCTGGCGCGGTTTCGCAACCGGCGCGTGGGCTTCGTTTTTCAGGAACATCATCTTCTGCCGCAGTGCAGCGTGTTGGAAAATGTGCTGATACCGACGCTGGTGGGCGGTGGCGATGGCGCCGAGCCCGCCCGGGCCATGTCGTTGCTGGAGCGCGTCGGCTTGAAGGATCGCCTGACACATCGCCCCGGCGAGCTGTCGGGCGGGGAGCGTCAGCGGGTCGCGATCGCGCGGAGTCTGATCAACGGGCCGACGCTGTTGCTGGCGGATGAGCCGACGGGGAATCTCGACGAGGCAACGGCGCATCGGATTGCGGACTTGTTGAAGGAGATTCAGGCGGATACGCAGACGATCCTTGTCGTTGTGACGCACAGCGCGGAGATTGCGGGGCGATTCGGGCGGCAGATGTCCCTAGCGAACGGCGCGTTGAATACGTCGAGGTAAAAACACACGGCGAGTGATTCGTCGCGTGGAACCGGCTAATCGCCGGTTCGCCTGCGTTCGAAGGACGGATGTACTTTGAAACGATCGGATCAACGGATTGAATAAGCGACAGCTCATTTGCAGTGGAACAGTCTATGCGTGGCGGGCGTATGTCGCTGTCGGGTTGAGTGTGCTTGTCGGAACGGCGGCGCTGGCGGGGGCGCTGCTGGTCGGTGATTCGATGCGCGGCAGTCTGCGCGATCAGGCGCTGGAGCGCCTGGGGCCCGTTGACTTTGCGATGCGCGCTCCGCGTTTCATTCGTCGCGAAGTTGTGGATGCGTTGGCCGACGATGATGCGATTCGCGATTCGGCGTTCGGCGTTTGCGGCGTGATCGAGATGTCGGCCGGCATTGAGCATGCAACGAAGAAAACGCGGTCGAATGATGTGCGCGTGTTCGGCGTGGATGCATCGCTCGCGAGCGTGTTCGAAGACGCGAGTGAGGTTCGCGATATCGGCTCAGGCGGAATTGTCGTCAGTCGGGCGCTGGCAGACTCGATCGATGCGGAAAAAGGTGACGATGTCATTCTGCGTTTGACGCAAGCGGGCCCCATCCCGGCCGAGTCGATTCTCGGGCGGCCCGAGGACTTGACCACTTCATTGCGGCTGACGATCGAGCGCGTGATTGAACGGAAAAGTGTCGGCGGGTTTTCGCTGGATGTGTCGCAGTGGGCGCCGCGGAATGCGTTCGTGTCGCTGAGTCGGCTTCAGAAGGCAATTGGTCAAGTCGGGCACGTGAACACAGTGCTGGTACGTGGTAACGGGACAAAGGACGGTTCGCCGGATGCATCGGTCGCGACAATTCAGCAGACATTCGGCACGCATGTCGGACTGGAAGACTATTCGCTTCAGCTGCGTCGGGATACTGCGCTCGGTGTCGTCGCGCTGGCGTCGGAGCAGTTGCTGATTGATCCGGCCGCCGAAAATGCCGCGATGCATGCGGCGGCGGGACTGAAGGCAACGGCATCGGGAGCGCTGACGTATCTGGCGAACTCGATCGACGCGTTGGATTCGAACGGCAACATCTTGGAAGGGCGGCGGATTCCCTATTCCATCGTCTGCGGTCTCGATCTTGCATTGCACACGCGTGCCATTGGGAATGCGACTGCGATGGAAGCGCTGGAGACCGACGAGATCGCGCTGGGGGCATGGGCCGCCGAAGATCTCGGCGTTTCCATCGGCGATCGCGTTTCCATGGAATATTACGTGTCGGGCCGATTCGGCGCCCTTGATACGCAATCGCACACATTTCGCGTTGCACAAATTGTTCCAATGAAGGGCTGGGCGGCCGATCGGGGATTGATGCCGCCGTATCCAGGAATCGCCGACGCGGATTCGCTCGCGGACTGGGATCCACCGCCGTCTTACAAGATCGACCTGTCTCGGATTCGCGACGAGGACGAGGATTACTGGCGTGAATTTCGCGGAACGCCGAAGGCGTTCGTGGCGTTGGCGACGGCGCAAACGCTGTGGGCGG
>JAJDEC010000275.1 GCA_029259995.1 Phycisphaerae bacterium | reverse complement strand
TCCGCCATCACGCCGAATCGATCATTGTTTCGATCGAGGGCGCGAACCGACAAGGCCTCGAAGGACTCCTTGAGCCTGGTTTCCATTTCCGCGAATTGGCGGCGCTGTTCGGCGAAGTGTTCGCGGGCGGATTCGAGTTTGGCATGGGCCTCGGCGTTGGCGACACGCTCTTCTTGAATCGCTCGCTGGAGATTGGCGCGGTCTTCGTCGCAAGCTGACAATCGAGTGCGCACCTCGTCCAACGTGGCCGCCAGGCCGACCGACTCATGCGTCGCGCCGGATCGGCCGCGAAGGAACCCGATGTAGGCGCCGATCGCGCCGCCGACAACGAATCCGCCGATGATCGATGTTGCATCCATACATTCTCAATTACCACGGCGTCGCAAGGCGGGCAAGCAACCCGATGACAATCCGCACGGAATGCTCGCGAGTTGTCGCAGTCGGTAATTGGACGAACGGGTCGCGGCTGATCACCGACTGCCGGCGGCGGCCAGCAACCGTGTCACGAATGCCGCAGCGTCGCCCCACTCCGCGGCCAACGCCTGAATATCGCGGCCGTCGCCTGACGAATCGTCATTCATGTCTCCGGCAGGGGCACAGGGCGTCGGAGAACACAGGTCTGAAGTGACAGGATTGCGGCAATCGCCGAGGCGATCGTCGATGATCGATCTTGAAATTCGCAAGACATCGCCGGACCTTTCATGATGCCATCGCTCCAGAGAATTGAGCCGCAAATGCCTTGTCGAGAGGCAATTAGCACAGACGGCATCGTAGGTCGACGCAGCGAACCCGAGCATTCCGCCGCGCAAAATGCGAACTGCGCGTCAGATTTGAGTTGTTGTGACGCGGCATTAGACCGAAAAAAGAGGGGATTTGATTCGAAGTCGGCGTTAGAATATCTGATGGATGAGCACTTTGACACGTAAACAGCGGGAAATTCGCGATCGCGAGCGGCAGATTCTCGTCATTGCCCGCCAAATGTTGCTTGAGCGGGGCTATCTGGGCCTCAACATGGACCGGATCGCCGAAGCGATCGGCTACTCCAAGGGTACGGTCTATCAGCATTTTTCCAGCAAAGAAGATCTCCTCGCAGCGCTTTGCGTTCAGACGAAACAGAAGCGTGTCGAATTCTTCGAGAAGGCGGCGCGATTCGAGGGGCGGCCGCGCGAGCGCATGACGGCGATCGCGCTCGGCGATGAAATGTTCGTCGCCCAATTCCCGGATTACTCGCGATCGGAAGAATTGCTCAATATCGAGTCGATCTTTGCGAAGGCGTCCGAATGTCAACAACAGGCCATGCGCGACGTTGAAGCACGCTGTATCGGCGCCGTGTGCGGCATTGCCAGTGACGCCGTCACCTGCGGCGACATGACGATGCCCGAGGGCAGCAACATCTATGACATGTGCTTCGGCCTTTACGGCATGTCGTTCGGCTGTCGTGTTGCCGGGAAAATCTGCACAACGCTGCACGAACTCATGTCGCCCGATACGCTGGAAGTGCTTCGCAAAAACCAGCAGGCCCTGCTCGACGGCTGGGGTTGGCGCCCGCTCTCGTCGGAATGGGATTACGCCGCGACGCGCCGACGGGCGGCCGCCGAAGCATTCCACGCCGAACCGGCAGCGGTCACGCACAATTCAAACTGATACGCATTCCGCAGCGGCCCTTGGGGCCTGTCGATTTGTTCGAATTCAGGACTTGCACAGAGGCCATCGCATCGTTTGATGCGACGCGCTATTCCACTGTCACACTCTTCGCCAGGTTTCTCGGCTTGTCCACATCGCATCCACGAAGAACGGCGGCGTGATAGGCGAGCAACTGCAAAGGAACGATCGTGACCATCGGCTGAAGCGGTTCCGGCACATCCGGTACGTAAAAGACGTGTTCCGCGAGCCGTTCGATTTCCGTGTCGCCTTCCGTCGCGACGGCAATGATTCGACCGCTGCGGGCGCGGACTTCTTCGATATTGCTGACGACTTTTTCGTATTGTGAACCGCGCGTCGCGATGAAGACGACGGGCATGTCCTTCGTGATCAGGGCGATCGGGCCGTGCTTCATTTCAGCGGCCGGCATGCCTTCGGCATGAATGTAGGAGATTTCCTTGAGTTTGAGAGCGCCTTCCAGGGCCGTCGGATAGTTGTAGCCCCGGCCCAGATAGAGCCAGTTCTCGACATCCTTGAAGCGGGCGGCCACTTCTCGAACCTGATCGCTTTGTTTGGTAATCGTCGATATATGTTCCGGAATCTTGCGCAGGGCCTCCAGATACTTTTGCAGAGCGGGCTGCGATAAGTCGCGCCGTCGCCCCAGGTAAAGCGCGATCATCGTCAGGACCAGCACTTGTCCGAGATAGGCCTTTGTGCTGGCGACACCGATTTCCGGTCCGACGTGGAGATATACACCGGCGTCCGTTTCGCGGGCGATCGTCGAGCCGACAGCATTTACGACGCCCAGAGCGAGGGATCCCTTCTCGCGCGCTTCGCGGAGGGCCGAGAGCGTGTCTGCCGTTTCGCCGGATTGGCTCATGGCGATGACGACAGTGCCCGGCTCCATGATCGGATTGCGATAGCGGAATTCCGACGCGTATTCGACTTCCGTCGGGATACGCGCGAGTTCTTCGAACAGGTATTCGCCGACGAGACCGGCGTGCCATGCCGTGCCACAGCCCGTGATGATGATGCGCCGCGTGCGTACCAGTTCGCGGGCGAAGCTGGCGAGGCCGCCGAGATAGATACGGCCCTCTTCGATATTGACGCGGCCGCGCATGCAGTCTTCGAGCGCGTTGGGCTGCTCGATGATCTCCTTGAACATAAAGTGTTCGTGGGCGCCGAGCTCGATGTCCTCGAGCGTCATTTCCAGCTCCGTCACTTCCTTCGTGACAGGCATCGCGTCGAGCGTTGTGGTTCGGAAACCGTCTTCCCAGACGTTGGCGAGCTCGCCGTCGGAGAGATAGATCACTTGCGTCGTGTGCTGAATGATGGCGGCGGCGTCCGACGCGACGACATATTCGCCATCGCCGACGCCGATGATCAGCGGGCTGCCTTTTCGCGCCGCGATGATGCGGCCTGGTTCATCGGCGCAGACGACGGCGATGCCGTAGGTGCCGCGGACGTCGCGCAGGGCAGCGCGGACGGCGGATTCAAGATCGCCCTTGTAAAAGTGGCCGATCAGCTGGACGAGCACTTCCGTGTCCGTGTCGCTTTGAAACTCGATGCCGCGATGTTCGAGATAAGTTCGGAGCGACTGATAGTTTTCGATGATGCCGTTGTGAACCAGGGCGATTCGGCCGGTCGCGTCGACATGCGGATGGGCGTTGCGATTGTTGGGCGCGCCGTGCGTCGCCCAGCGTGTGTGCGAGACACCGCAGGTGCCGACGAGCTTCTCGTTGGCAATCTGCTGTTCCAGCACGGATATTCGCCCCGCCGCCTTCGCGACTTGCAGGCTGCCGGCGTTCTGGATGGCGATGCCGGCAGAGTCGTAGCCGCGGTATTCAAGCCGCTTAAGGCTCTCCAATAGAATGGGTCTGGCCTCACGAAATCCCGTGTATGCGACAATACCGCACATCTGGTTGCTCCCTACAGGTATACGAACATGGCCGCATCAAGCGACGTCCGAAGGGTTCATCGGCCGGGTTGCAAAAGCGTTCAAGCCCCAACTTTCCCAGACGGCTCAACTTTCAAACGACAGATCGACCATTATTGCCGATCGCGAGTGGAATTGGTACGTGGCGTGCGATCCGCATGTTCTGCGCGACTCGGAAGGAATACCGGACGTCTTCTTGGGTCTTTGGCGACCTCTTGGTTCTAAGTCGCTGCCATGAATTGGGTTACAGCTCGGCGTTCGCAATCATCATGGGGCGGCCGGCGACTTCTGCCATTGCTCGATGATGCGTTTTGTTTCGAATGCGCGTTGATGTTCCGGTCCATAAAGCCTGACGAGCTCGTCGTACGCATCCTGAAGCTGTCCAATGACTGCAGAATCTGCGCGGCCCGCCAATCGGCAAACCGCCAGTTGCCGCGCAAGCCATGCGCGTTTCCTAGCGAATCTCATGTCCTCGGAACCGAGAAAGATCAGGCCCTCGCGATAAAGCGCCTCGCCCCGATCACGCGATCCGCGATGTACGGCAATGGCGGCACGGGACTCGAGGATCGACGCACGAATCAGCGGTACGTCGTCAGTGATCGGTTCGATGGCCGAGTCGATCTGGCTGAGTATCGATTCGGCCTGGTCCACATTGCCCGATGAAACATGAAAGTTGACGAACTCGACGATCATCAGGATCGCGGCCCTGAATTCCTGGTCCGGGATTTCAGCCGCCTGGTTCAAGAGCTCAGTGCAAAGCTGATTCGCGTCGTGATCATTTGATGCGACTTCCAGTCCGCAATATCCAAACAATGCGACAAAT
>JAJDEC010000274.1 GCA_029259995.1 Phycisphaerae bacterium | reverse complement strand
CGGCACACTCCGCGCCACCGGCTTATAGGGCTCTGATGTGTGTGTGTTTCACCGAAAGCCATGTCTGTCTATACAGATGGACATCTGTTCCGATGATTTTTCACGCCGTGACGGGTTCGAGCCCCATCGACTTGGCCATCGCAACACCCAAGTGGCTCGGCGTCTCCGCGATCACGTAGCCGGCCTCTTCGAGCGCCTTGATCTTGCTCTCGGCATCGCCCTCGCCGCCGGAGATGATGGCGCCGGCGTGGCCCATGCGCTTGCCAGGAGGGGCCGTGCGGCCGGCGATGAAGGAGATGACGGGTTTCTTCACGTTCTCTTTCACGAAGGCGGCGGCGCCTTCTTCGTCCGTGCCGCCGATCTCGCCGATCATGATCATCGCATCCGTCTGCGGATCATTCTCGTACATCGTCAGCAGCTCGATGTAGTTCAGCCCCTTGACGGGATCGCCGCCAATGCCGACGCACGTCGTCTGCGCGATGTTCCGCTGCGTGCACTGCCAGACGGCTTCATAGGTCAGCGTGCCGCTGCGCGAGATGATGCCGACGGCCTTGCCCTTGCCGTCGAACGGTTTGTGGATGTAGCCGGGCATGATGCCGATCTTGGCTTCGCCCGGCGTGATGATGCCCGGGCAGTTCGGACCGATGAGCAACGCGCCGCAGTCCTTGATGAACTTCGTGGCCTTGACCATGTCCAGCGTGGGGACGCCTTCCGTGATCAGCACGATCACCTTGACGCCGGCCGCGGCCGCTTCCATCGCGCTGTCGGCCGCGAAGGGCGGCGGGACGAAGAGCATCGAGCAGTTCGCGCCGGTTTCTTTCACAGCCGCCGCGACGGTATTGAAGACGGGCAGACCGTGCTCGCTCTTCTGTCCGCCCTTGCCGGGGACGACGCCGCCGACGACTTTGGTGCCGTATTCGATGCACTGCGCGGAGTGGAATCCGCCGGCCTTGCCGGTCAGGCCGTGCGTGATGACGCGGGTGTTCTTGTCGACCAGGATGCTCATCGCGTTGTCCCCGTATGTGTCTCGTCTGGGCGGCGGATCGTATCGGCGCCGCGGGAATTCAACTGTTGCGGCGCGATTGTATGGCGGATCGGGGTGACGGCAACACTCGTCGGCGGCGGGCGGCGTTTTGACCGATGGCGCTGGCGCGTGCTACGATTCGTTCCATGTCAGACAGGGCATTTCTACGATGTATCCAGCCGGGCTGTGCCGCGACGTATGGCATTAGCGAGGCTCGCTATGACTGTGCGACGTGCGGGGGCCTGCTGGATGTGGCCTACGACTGGGATCGGCTCACTGTTCCCGGGAGCCTGTCGTTTTTTGCAGAGCGATGGGCGACGCGGCACGAACCGCTGGATTTCTCCGGCGTGTGGCGCTTTCGGGAATTGCTGCATTTTGCGCCGCAGAAGCAAATCGTCACAATCGGCGAAGGGCAGACGCTCTTGCAGAATGTCGATCCACGTCGCGTGGATCTCGCGCTGTCGGCGGGGAATCTTCATTTTCAGTACGAGGGGATGAACCCGAGCGGCAGCTTCAAGGACAACGGGATGGCCGCCGCGTTCACGGCGGCGCGGATGCTGGGGCGGCGGCGCGTCGGTTGCGCTTCGACGGGTAACACGAGCGCGAGCCTGGCGCTGTATGCGTCGCTGGCGAAGACGGACGACGGCGCGCCGATGCGGGCAGTCGTGTTCGTTGGCGCGGGGAAGATCGCGTATGGCAAGCTGTCGCAGGCGCTGGACTACGGCGCGCTGACGCTGCAGATCGACGCCGACTTCGACGCGTGTCTGCAGCGGATTCGGGAAGCGACGGAGCGGCTCGACCTGTACCTGATGAACTCCGTCAACCCGTTCCGGCTGGAGGGGCAGAAGTCGATCATGTTCCGCGTGCTGGAGGGGCTCGACTGGGAACCGCCGGACTGGATCGTGTGCCCGGGCGGAAACCTCGGGAATTCGAGCGCGTTCGGCAAGGCGTTTGTCGAGCTGAAGGAACTGGGTTTGATCTCGCGCATGCCGAGGTTGGCGATCGTCAACGCGAGCGGTGCGAACACGCTGAACGAGCTTGTGTCGCGGCAAGGGTTGAAGTGGAACGATGGCGAATGGGATCAGGCGATTGTTGATTCGCACTACGATGCGATGACGCGCGATGGGCGCAAGGCGAAGACGATTGCGTCGGCGATTGAGATCGGTCGCCCCGTGAATCTGCCCAAGGCGCTGCGGTCGCTGGATGCGATGAACGGCGTCGTCTGCGAAGTGACGGACGACGAGATTCTCGACGAGAAGGCGCGGATCGGTCGCAACGGCTACGGCTGCGAACCGGCGAGCGCGGCGAGTCTGGCGGGATTGCGAAAGCTGATCGCGGACGGTGTTGTGAGTGCAAGCGATCGCGTGGTTTGTATCCTGACGGGGCATCAGTTGAAGGATGCCGACGCGACGGTCGGCTATCACACGAGTATGTTTACGGGCGACGCGAGCGAACGAGCCGGCGCGCCGCGGCGGTCGATGGCGAATCGACCCGTACGCGTGGCGGATGATATCGATGCGATCTGCGCGGCGATTGAGAAGGCGGACGCATCGTGAACGGATTGCGTGAAAGGACAGACAGGCGTGGCGACACAACCGAATGATGTGAGCAATGATTCGCAGGCCGGACCGGTGCGCGTGGCGATCAGCGGTGCAGCGGGGCGGATGGGCCGGCGGTTGATTGCGCTGGCGCACGAAGATGCTGAACTCGTCGTGGCGGCGGCACTGGAGCATGGCGAATCGGCGTCGCTGGGAAAGGACGCGGGGGAACTGGCGGGCATTGGTGTGATCGGCGTCGCCGTGTCCGATGCGCCGACTGCCGAGTTCGACGTGCTGGTGGATTTTTCGTTGCCGGCGGGCACGATGCATTGGCTGGGGCACAGTATAGAGTCGGGGCGATCGATGGTGTCGGGGACGACGGGATTGAGTCACGATCAGGTCGCGTCGATCGAGAAGGCGGCTCGCGAAATCTCGATCGTGCGGGCGCCGAACATGAGCGTCGGCGTGAACGTGTTGCTGCGCGTCGCGAAGATGCTGGGGGCGACGCTTGATGCGTCGTATGACATTGAGATCACGGAGGCGCATCATCGATTCAAGATTGATGCACCGAGCGGGACGGCGATCGCCCTGCGTGATGCCGTCGCCGAAGGTCGCACGGCCCACGACGGCCCCGAGACGTCGATGGCCTACGGCCGACATGGCGAGACAGGCGCGCGAACGGCGGGTGAGATCGGCATGCACAGTCTGCGTATGGGCGGCGTGATCGGCGAGCACACGGTCTCGTTCGCGACGCTCGGGGAGACGCTAACGATCGGTCACACGGCCTATTCGCGAGACACGTTCGCATCGGGGGCGTTGCACGCCGCGAAATGGGTGCATGGCAAGGCCGCGGGCTTGTATTCGATGCAGGATGTACTGTTCAGCGGCTAGCTGGTTGCAGGTTCCTCCATCCGGGATCGATCGTTCATCATTCATTCAGGCCGGCCCTGTTTCCAGGTCGATTCGGCAGAAATTGACGCAGTTTCGACTCGCACTTGAATGTTGCCGTCGGTCGCGTCGGCGTGCGGAATTGACGTTCGCGGCCAGGTTCCGATGCCGGTCCTCGATCTTGCTGAATTCCTCCCGTCTCGGATTCTCGTGCAAACGCCCGCAAACTGTCGCAAACACGCGCAAATTTCTGCGGCGCGACATGTCGATTGTGTCGGCCTTGTTGGTTCGCCGTCGCCAGATTCTCTCCTTGCTCGGCGTATTGGTGCCGGTTCGGCCATTGCGTGCGCCATGTTAGGCGATAAATTGATAGGCAGGTCATCAATGGGCAGCGGCCGGAGAAAGAGACTGGGCGTGCGCGTGCGTGCATGGTCGCCTTCTTGAGGTTTGTCATCAGGTGCGCCGCGAATCCGGGAGATTAACAACGCATATGAATATTCTTCTTGTATCACCGCAGACACCGCAGACGTTCTGGAGCTTCAGTCATCTGATGCCGTTGATTTCCAAGAAGGCGGCGTTCCCGCCGCTCGGATTGGTGACGGTGGCGGCGATGCTGCCTCGGGACTGGTCGCTGGAACTCGTCGATCTCAATATTGAGTCTCTGTCCGACGGGCAAATCGGATGGGCGGACTATGTCTTTGTGACGGGGATGCTGATTCACGAATCGTCGATTCGCGAAGTGATATCGCGCTGCAAGTCGGCCGGCAAACCCATTGTCGGCGGCGGTCCGTTGTTTACGACGGGGCATGAGAGGTTTGAGGATGTGGATCATTTCGTCCTCGGCGAAGTCGAAGGTGTTATCGATTCGCTCGTGGCGGATTTGGCGTCGGGGCGGCTGCAGCGATATTACCAGGCGTCGCAGAAACCCGATCTGACCATGACGCCGATTCCAAGATGGGATCTGCTCAAGATGAAGCACTATGCACGGATGAACGTTCAATTTTCGCGAGGTTGTCCGTTCAATTGCGACTTTTGCGACATCATCGTCATGTACGGTCGAAAGCCGCGGACCAAGCCGGCGGCACAGTTGATTGGGGAGTTGGATGCACTGAGGGCGGCCGGCTGGAATGGGTCTGTTTTCATTGTCGACGACAATTTCATCGGCCATCGAGCGCACGCCAAGGCGATGCTGCGGGCGCTGATCGCCTGGCGATCGCAACGCCGCGTCAAGTGGACATTCCTGACGGAGGCATCCTTGAATCTCGCCGACGATCCGGAATTGTTGAGTCTGATGACGCAGGCCGGGTTCAAGAGTGTGTTTGTCGGCATCGAAAGCCCCGAGGAAGCGAGTCTCGCGGAATGTTCGAAGACGCAGAATCTGCGGCGCGATCTCGTGTCTTCGGTTCAGACGATTCAGCGGGCTGGCATGGAAGTCATGGGCGGGTTCATTGTCGGTTTTGACAGCGACAAGCCCGGCGTCTTTGCAAGACAGATGCAGTTCATTCGTGAAGCCGGCGTCGTGACGGCGATGGTCGGCCTGTTGACTGCATTGCCGGAAACGCGATTGTTCAAACGCATGAAATCCGAAGGGCGGCTCCTGAAGAACAGCACGGGCAACAACCTGGATGCGGTTCTCAATTACATACCGACGATGAATCGGCAGTCGTTGATCGACGGCTATCGGCGGCTTGTGAAAGAACTGTATTCGCCGCGTGAATATTACGATCGCATCATGGTCTTTCTGCGACATTATCGACCTTCGCGGCCGCATGGTCGGCTGCGCTGGCAGGAGTTGTCCGCGTTTTTCAAGTCCATGTGGGTCATTGGTGTTGCGAATCAGGGGCGAAGGGAATACTGGTCATTTATGGTTCGAGCGCTGGTTTCGCATCCTCGGGCATTTTCTGTAGCGGCGCAGCTGGCGATCATGGGATACCACTTCCGTCGAGTCGCGAATGGTCTTTGATGACGGTCGTATCGGGCCTCGATGGAACGTTCGACACGTCGCCCAACCATCATTCGTGGTTGGGCGGATCCGACCCGTGGTTTCCGGCAATTCTATGAATGGGCGCCGATAACCGATCGTGGATCGGACTGCGGGATGCCGCGGATCTTATCTAACGACGCCGGTTTTCCGATTCAATATTGGGCCCCCCAGCATGAGCACAGACGTTTTGGGGCAAGAGTGGAATCTCGCAGGCAGGCGGTCAGGTGGCGAAATCCGACACAACTCCCGAAGTCCCGAGTGCGACGCCCGATGCGGGCGCAACGAGTGACGATACCGCGCGAATTCAGGGAGACGCCAAATCGCAGGCTGAAGGCCGAGCAGCGGCCGAGCAGGTCATCGATGCGCTGTTTGAGAGGCAGGGCGGCCGCCGGAAGGTACAAGATCAGAGAGAGTCGCCGCGATCTCCGTGGGTGGTTCAGCTGGAACTGACGCTCGTCGGCGCGGACGGTATTGCCGTTCGGGTCAAGGCCAAGACGCACGATCTTTCAGTCGGCGGTTTCAGTTTCCTATACGGACAATACGTCAATTCCGGCACGATTGTGATCACGAGCTTTAGAGCCATGCCGGATCAGCCCAAAATACTCTGTGTCGTGTGTAATTGCGTACACGTCGACGGCACGACGCATCGTGTCGGTGTCCGATTTGAGAGGACGTCGCCGACTCCGGAGCGATGTGAGAACCCAGCCACCTCCGAAGACGGCAACAAATAGATCTCGTCACACGCCGACAGTCTCCTGCGTCGTCGCGGTTGCTTCCGTCGTTCGGTTCTCTCCCGCGCCGGCCCGAAGCCATTCGCGAATCGTATCCCGCGACTTGTTCCAGTCATCGCGAAGTCGGCGCTTGAGAAAAGCGCCGTAGAGCATGTCGATCGATTCGGTCATGTGTCGAATCTGTTCGAGTCGTTCTTCGTGTCGGACACGGGCGCTCTCGGCCGGGTCCCCGTTGGTTGACGCGCCATCGTCCTCTTTCTCAATCTTGGGCAATGCTGCGCCGCTGATGTTGAACGTCTCGGCCTGCATCGTGAATTCATATTGCTGCCCGTGGCGGGAGAGAATCATGCCGGCCTTGCGCGGCAGCTTTCCCGATTGGATCGCGCGACGCGCTTCGGGGAGTCGCGTGGGGCCTTCACAGGTGATCGTCTCTTTGCCGGTTTCGGCCCAGGGGCATTCGAGGGCGAGTTGCTTGACGATGACGACGGCGGCGTCGGAGTTGTCTTCCATCTCCAGCGTGTCGGTCTCTTCCTCGAGCGTATACCAGAGCCAGAGGAGAAACTCATTGCCGAGCCAGTCGCGAGCCGTGGGATCGTGGGACGTCCAGTAGGCGGCTTCGAGACCATTTTCCGGATGGGGAATGAAATCGGCGGGATCGAGGTTTTCAAGTTTCCGCGTCTGGTTGTGATGCTCGGCCCATGAGTTTGCGAGGCTGCCGGATGTGATCGGTTCGATGCGTTTACCAAAGGTCGATTTGAACAGCGGCATCAGTCGTTCGTGCACAGACGGCGACGTTGCGGAGACGAAAAGGATGTCGCGTTGCGTGTCGAGGAAGACGGGGAATTGCCGTTGCTTCCGATAGCGGCCTTCCTTGAGTTCGCTTTCGATTCGACCTTTCGCGGCTTCCCTGGCTTCCTTCTTGATTCGCGACATCTTGAGGCGGCCGTTTCCGCTCGCTTCCTTCAGCAGGATATCGAATTCCTGTTGTTCGTAGGCGCGGACAAGATCGGGCGGGGGCTTGTGGGCGTCGATTCGCAGTCCGAAGTGGAGGCAATCGAGCAGGACGTTCTTCTCAAGATCGAAGTCGATATCGAGCAGATGGCGACCGCCGATCCAGCCGGATTCTTCAAGATCGGAGTGCATGATCTTGTCGCTTCCGATCCGATGTTCGCGCAGCTTTTCCAGGAGATGTTCGTCGAGTCGTTTGGGGCCGCCGCCGTGGACGCGGAATCGGGCGTAGCTGACGGAACCGTTGAGGAATGCCATGTGTATTCTGCCTCGTTAGTGTCTTTCGAAGTCCTGAGCGGAGGGATGCTACGATTCAGTATGAAAGTCCGTCAACGCTGTGATTTGGTGTGAATTCCAATGAGTTAACGTAAGTTTCTATTGGACAAAAGGTCGTTGCGTCACGGCCACATGGGAATCACATGGTGTGATTTTCAACGGAGGCAAGTTGAGAATCGGTTCAGCGTCACTATACTCGCCTGCAAACCTGATCGGATGGGGCAGATCGCAAGTGTCGATCGGTTTCGCCGATCGTTCTCCGGGCGCTCTGGCAATGAAAGCTGATGGGGCGCGCCGGGGCTGGAAAGTCGATTTTTCTTGAATCTCACAATTCTCTGTATCGGTGACGTCGTTGGACGGCCCGGGCGTTCGGCCGTTGCCGAGGGTATTCCACGACTGGTCAAGGAGCGCGGCGTCGATTGCGTGATCGCGAACGTCGAGAACGCCGCGAACGGCTCCGGTCTGACGGAGGCGTTGTACGACAAATTCCTGCGTTACGGCGTCAACCTGATGACACTGGGTGATCACATCTATCGGCGGGCTGAAATTCTGCCCGTCCTTGAAAAATCCGATTGCATTGTTCGCCCCGTGAATTATCCGCCGGATTCGATCGGTAAGGAGATGGCGATCTTCGGCACGGCGAAGGGTCCGAAAGTGGCCGTGATTTCCGTCATGGGGCGGCTGTTCATGCGGCCTCCTTGCGACTGTCCTTACAAGGCGATGGATCGCGCGCTGGGGCGGGTACCGCAGGACGTGAAGATTGTCATTGTCGACATGCACGCCGAGGCGACGAGCGAGAAGATCGCGATGGGCTGGCATTTGAACGGGCGCGTTTCCGTCATGTATGGAACGCACACACACGTTCAGACGGCGGATGAGCGCGTGCTGGACGGCGGCACGGCGTACATCACGGATCTGGGTATGTCCGGGCCTTACGACGGCGTGCTGGGACGGCGGAAAGATCGTGTCCTGCGAGCGTTCGTGACGGGAATGCCGTCGCCATTTGATGTCGCCACAGATGACGCGCGGATGAGCGGGATCCTGGTTGAAGTGGAAACGGAGACGGGGAAGGCGAAGTCGATCGAACGCGTGAGTATGGCGTGTGGCGGTGAGTAGATTTGAGATTTGGGATTTCAAATTTGAGATCCGAGAACTGAGATTCGAGATTCGAAATCTGAGATATGGGATTCGAGGCTTGGGATCTGATATCTGCGAATTGTAATCTCCAATCTTCAATCTGAGACTTGCATGGTGGCTGTTGAGGTGTTCGTGGTGGCGGTTAATGTTCGGGGCGTGCGCGATTCGAATCATTTTTGGGAATACGATGGATGAGTGTTGTTGTTCGCCCGTTTCAGATCAGCGACGGATCGGGCGTTGTCGCTGTCGTTCGATCGGTGTTTGACGAATATGGATTCACGTGGGAAGACGACGGATATTGCGCGGATCTGCATGATGTGGAGGGGCACTACCTGATTCGCGGCGGTGCGTTCTGGGTGGCTCATGACAACGATCGCATTGTCGGATGTGCGGGCGTGACGAGTCACGACGGCGTCGGCGAGCTGCATCGGATGTACGTGTTGGCGACGTCTCGCGGGCAGGGGATCGGTCAGCGGCTCCTGAATGTCTGCGTCGATGAGATCAAGGGGCGCGGATTGGCGGCCATGCGAATCTGGAGTGATGTCCTGCTTCCGGATGCGCATCGATTGTACTTGAAGAACGGATTCGAACTTCGCGGCGAGCGGATTTGCAATGATCCGGATCAGAGTCGCGAGCAGGGTTTCTGGAAGGAACCACTTTGACATCGTCGAAAGATCGTGATCGAGGGGCATTCGATCCCGGGCGCATGAATGCGAAGCGCGGCGCGGACGATTCGACGACGATCAGCGTCTCGCGCGTGACGGCGATGATTCGTGGCGCGCTGACGAATGCGATGCCGCAGACGCTGCATGTCCTGGGGGAATTGTCAAACGTCTCGCGTGCGGCGACGGGTCATATCTACTTCACTTTGAAGGATTCATCGAGCGAATTGCGCTGCGTCATGTGGCGTTCGGATGCATCACGCCTGAAGTTCGACATGGCCGATGGGCTGGAAGTCGTCGCATCGGGCAAGATCGACGTGTATGAACCGCGCGGATCGGTGCAGTTGTATGTAACGCGCGTGCAGCCGCAGGGCGTCGGGGCGCTGGAACTGGCGTTTCAGCAACTCAAGGAGAAGCTGGCGAAGGAGGGGTTGTTTGAACGGGATCGCAAGCGGGCGATTCCGACATTGCCCTCGACGATCGGCGTGATCACGAGCGCGAGCGGCGCGGCGATCCAGGACATATTGAACACGATTGAGCGACGCTATCCGAAAGTGCGCGTCATCACGAAAGATGTGCGCGTGCAGGGGGATGAGGCGGCCCGCGAAGTGGCGTCGGCCATTCGGGAATTCAATCGAGTCGCCGGCGCGATCGGCGGCGTGGACGTGTTGATTGTGGGGCGCGGGGGCGGCTCGCTTGAGGACTTATGGGCGTTCAACGAGGAAGTCGTGGCGCGGGCCATTGCGGGGAGTCGGATTCCTATCGTGAGTGCGGTCGGGCACGAAGTGGATTTTTCAATCGCGGATTTCGTTGCGGATGTGAGGGCGGCGACACCGACGGCGGCGGCGGAACTGGTCGTGCCCGTTCTGTCGGATATTGTCGCGGGGATGGATGGCGTTGCGCGTCGGATGCAGCGGGGGATGCGAACGCGACTGGAAAGAATGCAGGGGCGATTGAGCGTCGTTTCGCGATCGACTTGGTTTCGCGATCCCGTGGGAGCGATTCGGCGCTGGCATCAGCGGCTGGATGAGCTGGCGGGTCGTTTGCGGTATGTGCTGCATCGGGCAGTGACGGAGCGTCGGCGACGGATTGGAAACGTGGAGTTGAAATTGGTGCGATCGCGGCCGGTCGTCGTGCTGGAGCGACGGCGCCTGAAAGTGGATCGATTGGCGCATCGACTTCTGTGGAAAATTCGAGAGGCGATTGTGGGGCGCGATCGGCAACGCGCGGCGATCGGTGGGCGATTGCTGGCCGCGTCGCCGATTCATCGCGTGCAGTCCGAGCGTTCGCGATTGGCGTCATTGGAGCGTCGAATGCGTCGCGGCGTCGCGGCGTTGGTCGTTCGGCAATCGAATCTGGCGTCTGCGATCGAGGGGCGATTGGTCGCCGGGAGCCCGGAACAGGTCTTGAAACGGGGATTTTCCATCACGCGGCAAATGCGAGGTCGGGGCGTCGTAAGGTCGCCTGAGGGGCTTCACCAGGGGGATCGGATCGTGACGGAGACGGCGGAAGGCGAGATTCACAGCCGAGTGGTTGATTCTCGACAGGGAGAGTTGTTTCAATAGATGGAGCAGGGACTGCTCGGATGACTGCGTGTCGGGTGCTCATGGATGAGTAGTCGGACGCCAGAAACGGATCGATAGAGGCATCATGTCAAAGGGCAAGTTTGTTTTTGAAAATGCGATTGGGCGTGCGGAAGCCATTGCAGAGGCGATCGAACAGGGAGAGATCGGGCTGGAAGAGTCGATCAAGCAGTTTGAAGAAGGCATGACGCTGATCAAGAAGTGTCGCCAAGTGCTTGAGGATGCGGAGTTGCGCATCCAGACGCTGGAGGCGTCGCTCGAGAACAAGGGCGAGGATTCGGCAGAATAGCCTTTGGGCCGATATCGGCGGCGCGCCCGATCGCAGTTTAAGTATTGAGCCTCGCGTGCATTCCCTCGGCATCGCCATGTCGTTGTGCGATGCAAAGCGGGGTGACATTTCACTTCTTTCAATAATTCCGAGACTTATTGCAGCAGCGCTGGACGAGTTGGCGGAGTGTCGCTATTGTCAATTGGGAACGGTAGTTGCGACAATTCGCGCCGTGAATTCGGGAGACCGGTTCGGTCGAGGGTACGGGTGGCAAAGACGTTGGACAGATCTCTGGGTGATTCGTTGAGCGTCGAAGGCGCGGCAGTCTCCGAAATGCTGGCGGCGGCACTGGATCGCGTGGCTGGCGTCGTGCGCCCTGAGCCTCTGCTGGAATCGATGCGTTACAGTCTGCTCTCGGATGGAAAACGACTGCGCCCCGTGCTGGCGATCTGGTGTTGTGAAGCCTGTGGCGGTGAATCGTCGATGGCGACTGGCGTCGCGGTTGCCGTTGAATGTGTGCATGCGTTCAGCCTGATCCACGACGATTTGCCGGCGCTGGACAATGACGATACGCGTCGCGGGAAGCCGACGAACCATGTTGTGTACGGCGAATCGACGGCGATCCTGGCCGGCGATGCCCTGATGGCGATGGCGTTTGAGACGCTTGGCCAGGCGTATGGGACGTCGCCGATGTGCGGCCGAATGGTTGTTGAGCTTGCGAATGCGACTGGCGCCGCGGGGATGATTGGCGGCGAGTGGATGGATCTGGATGCCGAACGGAAGCTGCTCGACGCGGAGGATGTCGAGCGCGTGCATCTGGGCAAGACGGCGCGGCTGCTACAGTGTGCCTGTCGGCTCGGGGGCATGGCCGCGACTGCGGATCGAGCCCAGATGGCCGCGTTGAGCGGCTATGGGAAGGCATTGGGTCTGGCGTTTCAGATTGCGGACGACTTACTGGACGTCACAGGTGATCCGGCAAGGGTCGGCAAGCGTACGGGTAAGGATGCCGAGAGCGGAAAGGCAACGTATCCCGGCGTTGTGGGCGTGGATGCCAGTCGGGAAAAGGCGGCAGCCCTTGTGACTGGCGCGTTGGCGCATCTGGAGCCGATGGGCGAATCCGCTGAGCGGCTGCGTCAACTGGCCAACTACGTGATTGATCGAACGGTTTAAGCGACGTCGGATGCGGCGGGCAGATTCGGAGCCACGCACGGCGAACGACATACCGCTGGAAGGATGAAGACACAATGGGATTGATTCTGCCTCGTATCAAGTCACCTGCGGATCTGCAAGCGCTTTCGATAGAGGAGCTTGACGGATTGGCGGGCGAAATCCGCGAGCGGATCATCGGCGTGGTCAGTGCGCAAGGCGGGCATCTGGCGAGCAATCTCGGCATGGTCGAGTTGACGATCGCTTTGCATCGCGTTTTCGATTTTCTGAGTGATCGACTGTTGTGGGACGTCGGGCATCAGGCGTATGTGCACAAGATACTGACAGGACGGAACGATCGCTTCGAATCGATTCGCAAGACGGGCGGCCTGAGCGGATTTCCGAACATCGACGAGAGCCCCTACGACTTGTTCAGTGTGGGGCATGCGGGAACAGCGATTCCCACGGCCGTGGGAATGGCGCGGGGCGCATCTTTGATGCAGGATGAAAGCC
>JAJDEC010000273.1 GCA_029259995.1 Phycisphaerae bacterium | reverse complement strand
TTCAAGGTGCCGAACTCATGACCGAAAAGCCACCCTTGATTTGTGGGTAAGGAAAAGGCCTGAAGGCTCTGGCAACCAACGTGCGCCCTCCGGGCGGGCCATTCGACGCCTTCAGTTCACGGAGTTGCCCTCCGGGACGGAAATAGGTAATCGGAGCGTGCCCGAGCGATCAATCGCTGGGCCATTCTCAATGGATCCCTACGGAATCCTTTGCGGCGCACTTTCCAACTTCCTGTGCGTGATTAGCCGTCGTCTTCCGCAGCGCGACACGCCCTCGTCCCGCAAATCCGTGATGAACCGAATAATCGACCGCGACTGGCATGATGTTCAGACTTCATGCCCGGTCGCCGCCCCATTGCCCACGCCCGAGTTTCGGTAAGTCTTTGATCAGGCGTCCCCAGCACGACCAAACAGTGCATTGAGTTCGGCAAACGGCGCGGCCGCCGAGAAACTGTCAAATCGCCCCGACTCGCTGATCGCGCGCGCCGACGCCATGAACGCCCCCCAGGCGACGCGCGCCATCGCAGAGCCGACGCTGATCCGACGAACCCCGAGATCCGCAAGTTCGGAAACGCTTAGCCCCGCATTGCTGCTGACGAGGACGTTAATCGGCTTCGGATGTACCGCGCTGACGACCGCAGTGATGTCCTCGCGACGATCCAGCCCGGGCGCGTAGAGCACATCCGCCCCCGCTTCCGCAAACGCCTGCAATCGACGGATCGACTCGTTCAGTGGATCGCTGTGCCCAACAAGAAAGCACTCCGCCCGAGCTGTCAGCAAGACGTCGCATCCCGATGCGTCGATCGCGCGTCGGGCCGCACGCAGTCGTTCCAGGGCCACGTCGACTTCGAACAGCGGCGCGTTCGGCCGCCCCGTCGCGTCTTCGATCGACAGACCGGCAACGCCCGTCTCGATACACCGCCGCACGCTTTCTTCGACGCCTTCAGGCGTGTCCGCATAGCCCGACTGAAAGTCGGCATTCACAGGTGTACTCCCCGCGGCGGTCACAATCTGTCGGATGTGATCAATGACGGCATCTCGCGGCAGAGCGTCAGCCAGATCCGGCAATGCATGTGAGAAGCTGAGACCGGCACTGGTCGTCGCCATGGCCGGAAAGCCCAGCGAACACAAGTATCGCGTCGAACCGGCGTCCCACGGATTGGGCATGACAAAGCAACCCGACGCATGGAGTGCTCGAAATACACGTCTCGACTGGGTCATTGCGGACATTCGTCGTTACTCCCAAATATGGCCCAAATCAATCCCGCTGAGTATATGGACCGTCGTCGCTTGTGGAAAAGGGGAATTCGCCGGATGAACGATTGCGCCCGGATTCGGGGTCAACGCGGGCCGACAGCCTCGATCTCGCCAGTGTTTGGGATTGCCGACATGTCGCGAATCTCGCCGCATCATTTAGAATCCCCGGCATGCCGTTTCTCGACGAGAAACTCGAAACACTGACTCCGGCCGCCATCCGCATTGTGCAGCGCGAGAAGCTGTACGCCATGCTCGATGCCATACTGCCGGACAACGCGTTCTATCAGAAGAAACTCCAGGGCATCGATCCGGAATTGGCCGCCGCGGATTGGTCCAAACTGCCATTCACAACGCGAGCGGAGATTCAAGCCGATCAGGCCGCAAATCCTCCATTCGGAACCAATCTCAGCTTTCCGTTGAACGACTACGTTCGCTTTCACCAGACCTCCGGCTCGGCCGGCGTCCCCATGCGCTGGCTTGATCGCCCGTGCGACTGGGCCTGGTGGCATCGCCTCTGGCACACGATCTATCGAGCCGCCGGCGTCATGCAGACGGATCGTTTCGTGTTTCCGTTTTCATTCGGTCCGTTCATCGGCTTCTGGGCAGGCTTCGAGAGCGCCGTGTCAATGGGGAATCTCTCGCTGCCCGCCGGCGGAATGACGACGACGGCGCGATTGAAGTTCCTCCTCGACAACGCAGTGACAGTCATCGGCTGTACGCCAACCTATGCCCTGCGCATGGCGGAAGTCGCCCGAAACGAAGGCATCGACCTGCCGGCGTCAAGCGTTCGCGCGCTGTTCGTGGCGGGCGAGCCGGGCGGCAGCATTCCCGCTGTTCGTGCCGCCATGGAATCCGGCTGGGGCGCACGGGTGTTCGACCACTCCGGAATGACGGAACTGGGCCCCTACGCCTTCGAGTGCCTTGAATCACCCGGCGGACTGCATGTCAACGAATCCGAATTCATCGCCGAGATTCGCGATCCTGCTTCCGGCGAAATCCGACAGGATGGCGCCGGCGAACTGGTTCTGACGAATCTGGGCCGCTGGGGCGCACCGCTCATTCGCTATCGCACGGGCGATCACGTCCATTTGCGACGCGAATTGTGTACCTGCCGGCGACATTTCGCCCGTCTAGACGGGGGCATCCTGGGACGGATCGACGACATGATCGTCATTCGCGGCAACAATGTGTTTCCGACGGCAATCGAGGCTATACTCCGGGAGTTTTCAGAAATCGCTGAATTCCGATTGGAAGTCACAGACGCCAGGGCGATGTCCGAGTTGAAAATCGTGATCGAACCCACGCCGTCCGCCGAGACAAAATCGCTTCTGGCCGGCGTGACGGCCGCGATCCGAGACCGTTTGAGTTTTCGACCGATCGTGGAATTCGTGAAGCCGGGAACGCTTCCAAGATTTGA
Source organism: Phycisphaerae bacterium (assembly GCA_029259995.1). GTDB lineage: Bacteria > Planctomycetota > Phycisphaerae > UBA1845 > UTPLA1 > ECT2AJA-110-A. The sequence continues at coordinate 5,702 of JAJDEC010000273.1, read as the reverse complement.
AATGAAGGCTCGGCGGCTGCTTCGAAAACCGTCGAATGACGGCGCGAACTAGCCTTTGACGATCGATGTGTCACCTTCGCCGTCAGCAGGACCAGTACACACCCATGCGGGAAAGGATGCTTCTTTCACTATGACTACCCATCGAAAATCGGGGCTTGCTCTCGTAACAATCCTGTCACTGGCCGCCATGTCGACAACGACCCATGCGGCGGACTGGCCCGCCTGGCGCGGCCCCGCCCACAACGGAATGGCCTACGAAAATGCCGTTGTAAAGTCATGGGATGGCGCCGAAGAAAACACGCTCTGGAGATCCCCCATTGGGGGACGCTCGACGCCGATCCTGGTCGACGGGCGACTCTTCTTCATCGCCCCGGCTGGCGCCGGCGAGACGCTTGGCGAACAAGTCGTCTGTCTCGACGCAAGGACAGGCGACGTCATCTGGCAGCACAAATTCAATGTCTTCCTGACTGACATTGTTGAACAACGCGTTGGCTGGACGGCCGTCGTCGCCGATCCGGAAACCAAGTATGTTTATGCCCACGGAACGGGCGGCCAGTTCTTCTGCTTCGATTTCGACGGCAACATCGTCTGGGAAAAATCCCTGACGGAAATCTACAACCGTGTCAGCGGCTATGGCGGCCGACTGCACACACCGATCGTTGATGAAGACAAAGTCATCCTCAGCTTCGTGTCGACGAACTGGGGAAATCATGGACCGCCCTCACATCGCTATCTTGCGATGGACAAGCGAACCGGCGAAGTCGTCTGGTGGGCCAAGCCCGGCGGCGCGCCGCTCGACACGACGTATTGCGTTCCAGCCGTCACAGTGATCAACGGCATGCGCCTCCTCATCGCTGGCGCCGCCGACGGACATGTTTACGGCATGAAGGTACGCACGGGCGAAACCGTCTGGTCTTTCAAGCTCTCCAAGCGCGGCATCAACCCGTCGATCGTCGTCGAAGACCATCGCGTGTATGTCATGCACAGCGAAGAGAATTACACGACAACGGAAATGGGCTCCGTTATCTGCATCGACGGCGGAAAGACAGGCGACATCACGGACAGCGGCACCATTTGGCGCAACGACGGCATCACGGCCGGCTACGCCTCGCCCGCCCTCGCCAACGGTCGACTCTACGTCCTCGATAACGCCGCCACGCTGCATTGCTTCGATTCAAAAACAGGCGCCAAGCACTGGGAACATGAATGCGGTCGCGTCGGCAAGGGATCCCCGACTGTCACGGCAGACGGCGTCATCTACGTCGCCGACGTCAACGGCCGATTCTCCATTCTGAAAGACGAGGGCGACGCCTGTCGCGAGCTGTCCGTCTTTACGTTTCCCATGATGAACAACTTCGTTGACGAGATCTTCGGCAATCCGATCGTCGTCAACGGCCGCGTCTATGTTCAAACGCGATACGCAACGTTCTGCGTCGGACCGAAGAAGCCCGACGTGCAATACACATCATTGCCCAGGATGGCGGACGAAGCCGCGCCGCAACCCGACAAGCCCGCGACGCTGCTGGTTGTCCCCGGCGAAGTCACGATGGAGCCCGGCGAGGAGCTGCAGTTCTCAACGCGATTGTTCGACATCAACGGGCAGCCGCTGACGATCGACGAAGCCGAGAAAGCGCTCAGCTCGTTTCGTGTCAAAGCCGGCGAGAAAGGCCCGCCCATCGACGGCATCGACGCGGCGAAAATCAGCCGATCCGCCGACGCCGCCGGCAACGAAATCTGGTCGGCTCCCGTCAAAGTGCGATACGCCGCACTGAGCGTGCCCGGCAAATTCGACAGCAAGGCCACGTTTGAAGCCGACGAGAACGCCTCGTTTGCGGCAGGTATGATCCGCGCCTATCTGGGCGGCCTCACTGCCGATGCACGCGTTCGAATCAGTCCGGCGCTGCCGGTCTCTGTCACATTTGATGACATGAAAGACCAGAAGAACCCGCCCGGCTGGGTCGGGGCCGGCGCCAAGACACGAATCACGGAACTCGACGGCAACTTCGTTTTCGAAAAACTCGCGCCGAAGGAAAAACCCAACGCACCGTTCATGCGGATGGAAGTCTTTTCGCATCCGCCGCTTCCGACGGGATACACCGTGCAATGCGACATGATGGGACAACCTCGGCAGAGAGGCCGCAAAGTCCGCCCCGACATGGGCCTGCTCAATGCGCGATATGCCATGCGCATGATGGGCCAGGAGAATCTGCTCCGCCTCGAAACCTGGTCGCCGATCCCGCGGCTCCGCGTCGACGTCCCCTGGGAATGGAAGACCGACGTCTGGTACACGGCGAAAATGACAGTCGACCTTGTCGGCGACAAGGCGCGTATCCGCGCGAAAGTCTGGCCGCGCGGCGAGGAAGAGCCGACAGAATGGCGCATCGAAATGCTCGATCCCGCGCCGCACTTCGAAGGCAGCCCCGGCATTTACGCCTATTCCAACGGAACCAAGCACACGAAAGTCGGTCCACCGATCTACTTTGACAACTACAAGGTATTCTCGAACAAGTAACCACGCATCGAATGTGCCGTGATTGACTTTGAATAGGCAGGCCGATCCGTCACATTCCGCCGTAACGAACGAATAAGAACCGGAACCAACCCGGAAGGATACTGATCGAAAATGACTCTACATCGAACACTTGCAAGCACACTGATTCTGGCGATGGCGTCAACATCGCTGCTCGCCGAGAACGCCAAGCCTGACATGAAGCCGAAGGCGGCCGACACCAGCGGAACCGAGGCCGGCCGCACAGGCAACTGGCTTATGTGGGGCGGCGCGCCCGACCGCAACATGATCTCGCTGGAAAAAAACGTTCCCGCCAAATGGGATGTCAGGAAAGGCACGAATATCAAATGGACTGCCGGACTCGGCTCCCAGACCTACGGAAACCCGTCGATCTGGGGCGGAAAGATCTTCATCGGCACCAACAATAACGGACATCTCCGCCCCGGAATTGAGGGCGACAAGGGCGTCATCGTCTGCCTCGACGAAAAGACGGGGAAATTGATCTGGCAGGCGACGCATGACAAGCTGCCCACCGGCCGCGTCAATGACTGGCCCGAACAGGGCATCTGCTCCGCCCCCTACATCAGCGGCGGAAAAATCTACTACGTGAGCAATCGCGCCCAGGTCGTCTGCGCCGATCCCGAAGGCATGAAGAACGGAAACGACGGTCCCTACAAGGACGAACAGTACAAAGACGAGATGGACGCCGATTTCATCTGGGTCTACGACATGATCGACGAACTCGACGCCTTCCCGCACAACCTCGCGACGTGCTCACCAGTCGGCTGGAAGGATTACATCTTCATCAGTACGTCGAACGGCGTCGACGAAGGCCATCTCGTTCTGCCCGAACCCGATGCGCCCGACTTCCTCTGCCTCGACAGGAACACGGGCAAGCTTCTCTGGGAGAAGAATTACACCAACGGCAAAGTCCTGCACGGCCAGTGGTCCTCCCCCGCCTGCGGCGTCATCGGCGGCAAGGAACAAGTCGTCTTCGGCGCCGGCGACGGCTGGGCCTACGGACTCGACATGAAGTCGGGCGATCTCCTCTGGAAATTCGATCTGAACCCGAAGGACACGAAATGGATCCTCGGTGGCCGCGGCACAAGAAATGCAATCATCGCCACGCCCGTCATCCATGACGACTGCGTCTTTCTTTGCGTCGGACAGGACCCGGAACACGGCGAAGGCATCGGTCATCTCTATCGCATCGATGCAGCCAAGTCCGGCGATATCACGGAATCGGGCAGGATCTGGCACGTGGGCGGCGAGGACTACAAGCGATCGATGTCGACCGTGGCGATCATGGACGACCTCCTGTATGCCGCCGATTTGAGCGGCTACCTCTATTGCATGGACGCCAGGACGGGAAAGAACTACTGGAAACATGACACGTTCGCGGCCATTTGGGGATCGCCCTTCGTCGTGGATGGAAAAGTCATGCTCGGCACGGAGGACGGCGAAGTCCTCGTGTTTGAGCATTCGAAGAAGAAAAAGCAGATCGCAACGAACGACATGCAGAATTCCGTCTACACGTCCCCTGTCGTCGCCAACGGTACGCTGTATATTACGAATCGTAACAAGCTGTTTGCGATCCAGGCGTCCGCATCGGACGCGCCGAAGAAAGCCGAGACGCCAGCGCCGAAGTTGCAGTGATGACGAACCTTCGGGGCGCTACGGCCCTGTCCGAACGGGTCGTACGTCGCGTACGGATTGCAGCGCCGCCGCCTTCCAGAAAGGCGCTCGCGCGATCGTCGTACGAATGCGAGTGTCAAGGAATCGTCAGTTGCAGATCGCACGCAAATCCGCAGCAAAGGCGACGCAGCACTGATACAATGTCAATGAGGACACCGGCACAACGCCGTTCCCGCAGGAGGATACCACCATGTCTCGCATCGCCAGGATGCTGATCGCTTCATTCGTCGTTGTTGCCATGCTCATGCTCGGCCATTCGATGATGAGCCCGCTGCCGATCTCGGCAGCCACGACGGCCCTCGGCGGACTTGCCGCCCTGTGGCTTTTCCGCACTCGACCGACGGGCGCATTGGCCGGCGGCGCCATCACGGGCGCCATCGCCGGCGCAGGAATTCATGCCTATTCCCACGTCGTTGCCGGCCACGCGCATCCGCACGTGCATGACGCGATCGCCGCCCACATCGTCGGCGACGTGACGATCGGCGTATTGATGGGCCTCGCTGTGCTCTGTGTACCGTTCGTCATTTCACGAATCACGGCTCGCGCCGCGGCGAACTAAGTTGAACTGCAGAATGATTCATTGAATCCGTCACCGGCCTATCGCCCGTAACGAACCGGCTATTAGCCGGTTCCACACAATGAATGATTCCCATTAGGTACTTAGTCGATCACGAACATACTTCCAATCCGCCACACGAGGTCGTCGCCCGCAATGACTGCAATTTCGCCTGAGCTATCCAAACGTGTCGCCGAAGCCCGAACTCGCCTCGACGCCCACGTCAAGGAAATCGTCAACTGGCATTTCGATCCCGCAACGGGCTGCCCCTTCTGGCTCGACTACGCATCGAAACTCGGCTGGGATCCGCGCAAGGAAATCCAGTGTTACGACGATCTCGACAAGCTCGGCGGCTTTCAGGATGAGTGGCTTCGCGGCGGACCGGTTCGCCGATGGGTGCCGAAGGGACTTGCCGGCAAGCCGATCTACGTCTTCGAGACCGGCGGCAGCACGGGCGTGCCCAAGAGCCGCGTCAACATCGACGACTTCCGTATCGACTACGAAATGTTCAGCGAGACGCTGAACGATGCGTCGTTTCCCAGGGGCGCCGACTGGCTCATGCTCGGCCCCAGTGGTCCTCGCCGTCTGCGCCTTGCCGTCGAACATTTGGCACAGCATCGCGATGGCATCAGCTTCTGCGTCGACATGGACCCGCGCTGGGTCGTCAAGCTGCTTAAGAAAGGCCGCGTCAATGAGATGCACGAGTACAAGGATCACGTCATCGAACAGGGCCTGACGCTGCTTCGCGCCCATCCGAATATTCAGTGTCTCTTCACGACGCCGAAACTGCTCGAAGCCATCTGCGAGAAAGTGTCGTTAGTGAAGGCCGGCATCAAGGGCGTCTTTTGCGGCGGAACCCAGATGACGCCGCAATTCCATCGCTTTGCGCGCGAAGAGCTTCTTGAAGGCCAGGCGGAATTCGTCCCGACCTACGGCAACACG
>JAJDEC010000272.1 GCA_029259995.1 Phycisphaerae bacterium | reverse complement strand
AACCGAACGCTATGCGCAGATCGGCGGCCTTTTCTCGTGGAAATCCGTCGCCTGCTGATAGTGATGCGCGATCTGAAGCAGTCGCCCCTCGTCGAAGTGCCTGCCCATCAACTGCAACCCGATCGGCAGCCCGTCCAACGCGTGACCGCACGGAATGCTGAGCGCCGGAATGCCCGCCAGGTTCGCGGCGCAGTTGTAGATGTCCGTCAGGTACATCTCCAGCGGGTTCTGCGACTTCTCGCCGAACTTGAACGCCGGCGTCGGCGTCGTGGGTGACAGGATCGCATCGCACTTTTGGAACGCCTGATCGAAATCCCGCTTGATCAGCGTGCGCACGCGCAGTGCCTTGTTGTAAAACTGATCGTAGTAACCGCTTGAGAGCGCGAATGTGCCGAGCATGATGCGGCGTTTCACTTCGGCGCCGAAGCCTTCGGCCCGGCTCTTCGAATAGACGTCGAAGTAGTCCTTCGGCGCGTCCGTGCGATGGCCATAGCGCACGCCGTCGAAGCGCGCCAGATTGCTCGACGCCTCGGCCGTGCAGATCAGGTAGTAGCACGCGATCACATAGGGCGTGTGCGGCAGATGCACTTCGCTGACTTCCGCGCCGAGCGACTTCAGTGTTTCGATCGCCGCCTCGACGGCCTTGCGCGTCTCGGGATGCACGCCGTCGCCGAAATACTCCGCGGCGACGCCGATCCGCGGCTTGCCGAAGGGTTCAGTCAACATGCCTGCGTAATCGGGCACGGGTTCGTCGACGCACGTTGAATCGCGTGCGTCGTGGCCTGCGATGACGCCCAGCATGTCCGCCAGATCCCTCGCGTTCGTCGCAATCGGCCCAATCTGATCGAGGCTGCTGGCAAACGCGACGAGGCCATAGCGTGAGACGCGGCCGTACGTCGGCTTGAGGCCGCAGACGCCGCAAAACGAAGCGGGCTGACGAATCGAGCCGCCCGTATCGCTGCCGAGCGCGTGCGCAACCATCCGCGACGCAACAGCCGCCGCCGAACCACCGGATGACCCGCCGGGGACATAGTCGGGATTCCAAGGATTGCGCGTCGGCCAGAGACCGGAGTTTTCCGTGGTGCTGCCCATGGCGAATTCGTCGAGATTCGTTTTGCCGACGATGATCGCGCCGGCCTTTTCAAGCCGTTCGACGACATCGGCGGCATAGGGCGACGCAAAGTCTCGCAGGATGGCCGATGCACAGGTTGTCTTGCCTTCGAGGGTGCAGATGTTGTCTTTGATGACGACGGGCGTGCCGTAGAGGGGAGAATTCGAATCGTGCGCATCGCCGAGTCGCGCGGCTTTCTCCTTCGCGCTTACCTCCAGCGTCGACGCCATCGCGCGAATGACCTTGTCGATTCGCCCAATTCGTTTGAACGCCTCATCTACTTGCTCAATTGCCGTCAACATCAGACGCAGTTTACCATCCGTTCCAAGTCGCGTCTTCACTCCCAAGAGACTGCCCCGTCAACGAATGCGGGCGCAGCCCGCGTAGCGTCCCCCCTCCGTGGGGGACGACGACTGGGAACGTCCTCATTCTGCGCGCCACGCCAAACAAATTCCGCCGTTGCTTCACATTTCAACGAAGACCTGCGTCCACGGCCAGTCCCGCCAGTCGTCTACAAGTTTCCTTCGAACCGGATTGTCCGCGATATAGCGCATGACTTTCTCAGCAGTCCCACCGTCCCGGCAAACATGGTCGTACGCCGATCGCTGCCACAAAGGTGGTTCGCCGCCGAGTTGCATGTATTGATTCGTCGTGAAACTCTTGAAAGCGTTCAGCCAACGGTCAATCGAATCGCCGGATTCCGCAGGTGAAAGAAGAGTATGCAAGTGATCCGGCATCAGACAAAAGCCGTACAGCCGATAGCTCCGCAGCTCACAGCAACGGACGACGCTGTCGCACACCAACTGCGCAGTCCGTTGTGAAATAAAGGGCTGCCCCCGATCGGCGCAGATCGTGAGATGAACGACAGCATCGTCTCGATAGTTGTAACGATCCCATCGCACAGCCCGCGAATGTCGATACGTTCGTGCATCTTCGACTCGGCGACGATCATCTCGATCCATGATTCGCCCTTTGCATGTTCCGGAAGTCGGCTCAACGCGTCCTTTTCGCGCGAGTCATACGACATAGCGGGAGTGACCACGCCGGAAAAACGCACGTGCATTGTAACTCGTCGTCCCCCACGGAGGGGGGACGCTACGAATGATTGTCCATAGGGAAATGCTACATCCTGAACAAACTCGCCCTTCGATTCTCGAACGGCGCATTTAAACTCGCCGACAGCGCCAGCGCCAGCACCATCCGCGTATCCGCCGGATCGATCACGCCGTCGTCCCACAGGCGCGCTGTGCTGTAGTACGCGCTGCCTTCAACTTCATACTTCTCCAGCGTCGGTCGCTTGAACTCCGCCTCTTCTTTCGGCGTCATCATCGGGTTGCCGCGGCGCGCGAGCTGGTCGTTCTTCACGGTCGCCAGCACCCCCGCCGCCTGCTCGCCGCCCATCACGCTGATCCGCGCGTTGGGCCACATCCACAGCATCCGTGGTTGATACGCACGGCCGCACATGCCGTAATTCCCCGCACCATAACTACCGCCGATGATGACCGTGAACTTGGGAACGCACGCGTTGGACACGGCCGCGACCATCTTGGCGCCGTCCTTTGCAATGCCGCCGGATTCATACGCCTTGCCGACCATGAAGCCCGTAATGTTCTGCAGAAACACCAACGGTACGCCGCGCTGGCTGCACATCTCGACGAAGTGCGCCGCCTTCTGGGCACTCTCGCTGAACAAGACGCCGTTGTTGGCGATGATGCCGACGGGATATCCCCAGATGTGCGCAAAGCCCGTCACGAGCGTCGAGCCGTAGAGCGCCTTGAACTCGTGAAAGCGGCTGCCGTCGACGAGTCGCGCGATCACTTCGCGCACGTCGTAGGGCTTGCGAATGTCCTTGTTGATGACGCCATAGAGTTCCTTCGGATCGTGCGCTGGCTCTTCCGCGGGCACGATCTTCAGATGCGTCTTCGGCTTCTGATTGAGATGCTCGACGATATGCCGCGTGATCGCGAGCGCGTCCTCGTCGTCCATCGCGAAGTGATCCGTCACGCCGCTCGTTCGGCAGTGCACATCCGCGCCGCCCAGCTCCTCCGCCGTGACTTCCTCGCCCGTCGCCGCCTTCACCAGCGGCGGTCCGCCCAGAAAGATCGTCCCCTGCTCTTTGACGATGACTGTCTCGTCACTCATCGCGGGGACATACGCACCGCCCGCTGTGCAGGACCCCAACACGACGGCGATCTGCGGAATGCCCTCGGCGCTCATCCGCGCCTGGTTGTAGAAGATGCGACCGAAGTGATCGCGATCGGGAAACACTTCCGCCTGCAGCGGCAGAAACGCGCCGCCGGAATCGACGAGATAGATGCACGGCAGATGATTCTCGTGGGCGATTTCCTGCGCACGCAGGTGCTTCTTGACCGTGATCGGATAATACGTTCCGCCCTTGACGGTCGCATCGTTCGCGACGATCAGGCATTCGCGGCCGGCGATGCGGCCGATGCCCGTGACCATTCCCGCGCCCGGCGCGTCATTGTCATAAAGGTCCCACGCGGCCAACGGCGAGAATTCGAGAAACGGGCTGTCGCCGTCAACAAGTCGCTCGATGCGCTCGCGCACAACGAGCTTGCCGCGGGATACGTGCTTCTCCACGGCCGCAGATCCGCCGCCTTCCTTGATCTTGGCGATGCGTTGCCGCAGATCGTGTACCAGACCGGCCATGTGTTCGGCGTTCTCGCCGAACGTGGCGTCCTGCGTGTTGATTTTGGATTGAATCGTGTCCATGGCGTGGAGGATATCCGATTCCGCTCGTGCGACCAAAAGGCGGAATCGTTAGACAGAGGATTGCCCGCCCATCGACGGCCATTTAGGATCCACGAACGGCTGATTCCGTTGACGGGCAGCCTCAGATTGGACACTTTCCTACCAGTCACTTCAACGCCTGGAGCGCCGACATGATCGCCAGATTCACATTCGCCATTGTACTTCTTGCGTCGAGCATCGCCGCGATGGCAGACACACCGTCCGATCTCGCAGGACGCTTTCCGGCCGACACGCTCGTCTTCGCAAGCCGCGTCGGCGCAACGGCGGCGGCGCAGAAGGCAGCGGACACAAGTTTCGGTCAATTCCTCGCGGATCCGGAGATCGTGCGATTCAAGTCGCGCATCTGTGCGGCCATCGACGGATGGGCACGGCGAGAGTCCGCCCGCGAAAAAATGCCGCCCGAAATCTACGAACGTGGTCTCCGCGTCGTCGCGGATCTCTGGCGACGACCCATCGCCATCGGCCTGATCGATATCAACCTCACGCCGAATTCGGCCGACGTCCATGCCGCCCTTGTGTGCCGGGCCGGCAGCGACGCGGAAAGATTGGCGACAGACGTACTGGACCTGCTCAGGATGACGGGCGCTCCATTGTCTCCGTCGAATTTCGCCGGGCATGATTTCATGGAGCTCGCAACACCCGATGACGTCAGCAAGCTGTACATCGGCGCCGTCGGCGATTACTTCCTCGTTCTCTGCGGCGATCGAAGCAAGGAAGTCGTCAGTCGAATCGAGTCCGGCGGCGCGAATCTGAACGAACATGAAAGCCTGATCGCCTTCCGCAAGCGTATTCCCGGAGACAACGCCACGCGCTCAATGATGTTCTTCATCGACGCCGGTCGCCTCATGGCGAAGGCGAAGGCATCGGCCGGCGCCATCCAGGGAACCGACGCCCGGGATGTGGAGAAGATCTTTGAACTGCTCAACGCGCTCGGAATGAAAAACCTTGCCGGCGTCTGCTGGGAGAGCCACTACCTTCAGAATGGCTGCTACGACGCGCTTTACCTTCACACACCTGGCGGCGGTACGGGGCTGCTCGCGAAATCCGGCAAGCCTGTCGCCGAAAGCGATCTCGCACTCATTCCCAGGAACGCGACATGGGCGACGGCGTTCAATGTGCAACTCGCCGACGGGTTCAGACAGTTGTTGCAGCATGCGAATTCAATCGGCCCCGACGCTGCCGGGCCGATTTCCGAAGGCATGTCCATGGCGGCCGAAATGATTGGCATGCCCGCCGATGAATTTCTCGATTTATTCGACGACACGTTCATCCTTTACGACAGCCCCGACAACGGCGGGTATTGGATGACGGGCGCCGTCCTGATGGCGGAATGCCGCGACGCCGACAAGGTGCAGACACACATCACACAACTTATTCGCAACATCGCGAAGCAGATCGACGATGAGGCGAAAGTCGAAGTCAAGTCGCAGGACCACCATGGAACGACAATTCAGTTCATCAACGTCGTCGGTCTCCCCATGCCGCTGGCCCCTGCCTGGGCGAAGCACAACGACTGGCTCGTCATGGGCCTCTATCCCCAGATGGTCAGCGCAACGCTCGATCGACTGGCCGAAGGCGATTTGCGAAAGAACTCCATCCTGTCCAACACGGAATTCATGCAGGGCCGCAAGGTTCTCGGCAAACTGGGCTCGTCCGCCACGTACGTCGACACGCGCGACGGTCTGCGAACCCTGTACCCCTTTGCCCTCGCCCTGGCGCAAGCCGGCGCCGCCATGGCGCAAGCTGAAGGCGTCGATATCGACGTGACGGCCATACCGTCGATGCGCACCATCCAGAAGTACATGCGCAGCCAGGTGCAGTTCACGCAATCGTTTGACGACGGAATGCTCAGCGCGTCCTACGGCGCGTTTCCGATGGGACTCAACTCCGTCGCCCCAGCGAGCCTCGCCGTGGTGCCGTTGACGATGGGAATCGCGATGCCGGCGATGGTCGCGGCGCGCGAGGCCGGCATGGAAGTCGCCGAAGCGCGCAAGTCCGAAGTTGTATACGACGACCGATCCGAAACCGCCGGGTACGAGGACGGCCGCGTATCCGACGCATTGACGGTTTGCGATAGGAACCTCCGCGGCATCGGATCGGGCATGCTCAATTACGCGCATGGCCACGGCGGAAAATTTCCGCCCAGTTTTCAGGCCTGCATCGACGACAATGAAAACGTACGCAGTCAATTCGTATGTCCCATGATGGCCGACCGCCCCATGACGGATCTTGAAAGCTGCTACGTTCTTGTCAAAGGCCAGTCAACCTACGACGACCCAAAAAACATACTGGTCTATGAGCGACCGGCGAACCATTCCCAGGAGGGAATCGTTCACGTCGTCTTCGTCGACGGAATGGTCGTCCCAATGACGCCGGACGAACTCGACCAGAAACTCGACGAAACAGCCAAACGCCGCGGCATGCCGAGGCAGTAGCAATCCCGGCAACGATTCGGCACCCGAATTGCGACGATGATCGGGCACGATCATGGATTTCGTAATTGAAGTTCCAAGGTCCGGTTTGGCGGGCGTCGTCCCGGCAACAACCCAAGGGGTCGCACCTTGCCCGCCGCGCCCAGCTGTTATAATACCTGCCGTTGCCGGCACGATCCGCCGGCGCCCGGAGAGATGGCCGAGCGGCTTAAGGCGGCGGTCTTGAAAACCGCTGTATCGCAAGATACCGGGGGTTCGAATCCCTCTCTCTCCGTTCAACGCCGCAATTCGCTCGATTGAATCCCTGGGGCCCGGCATCGTGCCCCCTTTTTTGCCGGGCAATCCGGCACAATCGCAGTCAGGACAACGCCTCATTCGAGTCCTGATGCGATTCGATCGCCCGCAGGACACAGGACCACCGAAGCGTCGCTCCTCGCCAATTCAAGCATGTGTTCAGCTCCACGAATCTAGACATGTATAGAAATAAGAGTCTGCGCGATTATTTTATTCGCGCAATACCGAGCAATTCGACGACGACTTTCATACTGAGGACGCCAACCCGTTGTCCGTGTAAAACCAGAACTCGCCCTTGCGCCGCAATATTCCGTGTTTACGTTTGGCCCCGATTCGCGATCAATCCTTGATCTGCCGACGCGTCACGTCAGACTACAGTCGCAGTTGTTGCGTTTGGACCAAAGACATCCTGAGTATGACGAGGATTTCCGCGGTGGACTCACTGAACCATGTCAAGAGGCTCGTTTTCAACGCCCCAAGAGATGTGATTCGAATTCGAAATGCTCAACGCACTGACATGTCTCTGAATCCCTCTAATGAAATCCCCACCCTTTCGGCATGGATTCCCGTTGCTTTGGCAGGGACAGTTTACACGATCACGGCCTCTGAAATTGCATGGCCGCGCGCCTACAATTGAGGTGCAACCTGAATGCAGGCCCCTCAATCCTCGAGAACATCACAAGAAATTGAGTTATCCATGAGACGCTCCGGCATGACCTGCGCAGCGATCCTGGTGATCAGTGTCTTTTCCGGATCGGCAGTCTGGATCGGACATCATCATCGGAACGCCGAACACGTCCGTCCGATAGAACTTAACTGCGAGAGTAACGTCACGCGATGGATGTCGCGCGAGGTCCAGCCGAATAGACTCTGTACGCGAAGCTCCGAAGAGACGCTGCGGTTCGCGACCACGCACCGGATCGATCGCGATCGCGAACGGCCAAAGTCATGGGTTCGCGCCGTGCCGTCGGACGTGCGGTTTGCAAACATCGCTGCCATTCAACCGCCCGAACTCCCGGCGGCGTACGCAATCGCCGTACTTGCAATCATCGCATTCATCGCCGTCACATGGAATTCAAGACGTCGCGCGAATCAGTTCGCAATGGATCGATCGCGATCCGAACAACTATCGAGACGATTCCATGCAGTCGAAGAGGCCACCGACGGCGCCATCATCGAAACGAATCTGAGCGGCATCGTGAAAGGCTGGAGCAAAGGGGCCGAGCAATTATACGGATTCGAAGAATCGGAAGTCCTGCATCAGTCGCTTTCGGCGATTGCGACAGAACCGAAGCGCGACGAGTTCAACGCCATTCTCCAGCGCATCGCCAGGGGCCATCGACTCGAACAATTCGAAACCTCCCATCGCCGGAAAGGCGGCGCTGAAATCGAGATCGAATTGACAGTCGCCCCCATTCGCGACGCGAAGATGGACGTCGTCGGCGCGTGCGCCGTCGCTCGCAACATCACGGATTTCAAACGCGCCGCCAGCGAACTGACGAGTCATGCGGAGGAATTGCGGCGAAGCACGCAGGCCCTTCAGCACATCATCAACATCGCCCGGAGCGCTCGACCTGCGCCGCCGGGAACGCCGGAATCACTGTCGCAGTCGATCTCCCGGATATTGGGCGCATCAATCAACGACGACGCGAAAATGGACATCGATGCGCTACTGGATCGATCGGAGGGGCTCATTGACGTGATCGACGGCGTCATCGAACTCTCGCGTTCGAACCCTCGTCGAAGGGAACGGACATTGATCGATACCGACGCATTGGCCCGCGACGTCATCAGGACTCTGCGGCCACCGGCACAGATCAAAGTCCACATCAAGCGTTCCCTGCCCAACCTTTGCTACAACGCGGCACAACTTCGACAGGTATTCGAGGATCTCATTTCCAACGCGATACTCCACCTGGGAAAACCCGTCGGCGAAGTCGAGATTTCCTGCAGGCAGTTCAATCGGATGCATCAATTCAGAATCAAGGACAATGGCGTCGGCATCGCCGAGGATCAATTCGATCGGATCATGGGGCGACCGCCCTCAAACGGGGGCAGGGAATCCGGTATCGGATTATTTATCGTCGCCCGGATCATCGAGCGTAACGGCGGGCGCATGCAGCTGTTCTCGAAACGGGGCGACGGCACAGAAGTCCTCTTCACGATCCCGATCACAGATGCGCAGGTCAAATCGCCAGCCATCGTCCTGGCCGATTCAGGCTGAAGAGACCAGGAGCGCTTATCCACATCCCCGATCCGCGGATCAACTGCTCGACGCCGATCGCTGGCACAACGCCCTTGTGCCACTCAACGGATGGTTCGCTCTCGAACCAACGGCGCCCGCCGTACGTTGCCTGCGAACGGACTGTCTATCGTTGAAACCTGATTGGATATGCGAAGCACACGCGCGAAAGGCGCAAATAAGAAAGCGTCGAGACCCGCTTGGGGCTTCTCGACGCTTTCCGGAGGGGAAAGAAGCCGTGCCTGTTTCGACCTCCTGGTCGCTGGAATGATCTTATGAAGCCGATCCCTCCATCATTCAACGCTATCGGCCAGATCATAGTTTCCATCTTTAGCCAAAATCGCTGAGGATCCGCTTAGCACTGGGCATAGCCACAGCCGTGGCACTTCACGCAGCCTTCGCCCATGTCCAGATCGCCGCCACATTCCGGGCATTTCACGCGATAGGAGTGCCTGGGGGCCACATGTCGATCGCTCATCTCGACGCCCACGCCCGACGCCGCCTTTTCTCCGTGATTCTTGCCATTGCCGTTGGTCGGCGTCGGATCCGCTTCGATGACGGACGGATCAATCTCGCCGAGCAGCAACGCCTTCAGTCCGTGGCGCTCCTTGGCCTTGATGTATCGCTTGAGCCCCTTCGCGATTCCATCCCCCAGCGAGCCAATTCGGCCATGCCGTGTCGGAATCTGCAGCGATGAGCCGATTCCCGATAGCTGCTTCGTCACATGGATCAGGCTGCCGCCCGAGCGCAGCCAGAGGCTGATCAATCGGCAGATCGCCTCCAGATCACTCGTCGCAATGTCACCGCCCTTGCCGAGCT
>JAJDEC010000271.1 GCA_029259995.1 Phycisphaerae bacterium | reverse complement strand
CACGAGCTGGGGCACAATCTGGGCTGTGTACACGATCGACCGAACGCGTTTCCGTTTAACTACTTCCCGTATTCCTACGGCTATCACGAGCCGGGCGGGGCGTTTCATACGATCATGGCCGTTGTGCCGCCGAACACGCCGTTGATTCCTCATTTCTCGAATCCGGATGTGTTGTTCGGTGGGCAGCCGTCGGGGATCGCTATCGGGGCGTTCAATGAAAGTCATGTGGCCGCGACAATTCAATTGACGCGACACGTTGTGGCGAATTATCGCAATGCGCCGATGGCGGGTTTGCCGACGGTCCTGCATGTCGATGCGGTGGCGTCGCCGGGGGGCGATGGCGCGACATGGGGGACGGCGCTGAATGATTTGCAGGACGCGTTGTGCCTGGCTCGACGATCGGGCGGCGACGTCGAGGAGATCTGGGTGCGCGCCGGGACGTATCGGCCGGATCGGGGGACGGGGCTGCGGATCATGGCGTTCGTGCTTGAGGAGGGGCTTGGATTGTACGGCGGGTTTAACGGGACTGAGACGATGCGCAGCCAGCGCAATCCGGCGGCGAACGTGACGATCCTGAACGGCAACATTGGCTTGCCGGGCAGCGCGGCGGACAACAGTGTGCATGTCGTGTTCGCGAAAGGCGTCGATTCGACGGCGGTCCTGGATGGATTCACGATCGCGGGCGGAAACGCGAACACGGTGAGTCATTTCTTCGACGACGCCGGCGGTGGGATTCGGATTATTTCGGGGGCACCGACGATTGCCAACTGCATCGTCGCGGCGAACTCGGCGGCGGATGTCGGCGGCGGGGTTTACAACGAGGACTCCACGGCGGCGTTCAGCAATTGTACATTTCTGGCGAACACTGCGATGGACGGCGCGGGGATGGGGAATTACGCGGGCAGCGCGCCGATGCTGGACGATTGCCAGTTTACGAGCAACAGCGCGACCTTTGCTGGCGGCGGAATGATCAACGACGGGACGAGCCCGATCGTGACGGGATGTCGCTTCAGCGGAAACTCGGCTGTGTATGGTGGCGGCGTCGAGAATTTCGACAACGCGGCGCAGTTCGATGGGTGCGACTTTGATTCGAACAATGTGGCCACGCAGGCCGGCGGGGCCGTGCACAATAATCTGAGCGATTCCACGTTCACGCAGTGCACGTTTGTGGGGAATGATGCGTTGTTCGGCGGAGGAATGCGGAGTCTCCATTCGAATTCCTCCGTATCATCGTGCATGTTCTCAGGAAATACGGCAGAACTCGGCGGAGCCGTCCTGAACGATGGTGCGAGCGACGTCTCGTTCGCGTCGTGTGATTTCGTGATGAATATGGCGGATACCGGCGGCGCGTTGTATGGCTTTGAGTGTTCGTCGACTGTGACGGATTGTCTCTTCGAATCCAATCAATCGTCCGGCGGCGGTGGTGCTGTTGTCGCCGGCGGCGGGCCAAAGCAACAACTAGTCGATTGCGAATTCATCGGCAACTTCGCGAGTTTTGGCGGGGCGTTGTATTCCTTCGAGAGCGAGGACCTGTCTGTCATCGGCGGATCGTTCGATTCCAATTCCGCGGACGACGGCGGCGCGGTCTATCTGTTTGATTCGAATCCGGTCGTGCGCGGCGTGCTGTTTGACGGCAACATCGCGGGCGATCTGGGGATGAACGTCGGCGTCGGCGGCGGCATATTCAATGTCGCGGGGGGCGAACTGATCGTTTCGCTGTGTACGTTTGTCGACAACGTCGGCGGTTTCGGCGGGGGGGCGATTCGCAATCAGGACGCTCTCGCGACGATCGCGAACTGCGGCTTCTTCGGGAATCGGACAAACACGAGCGGCGGCGGCGTTGAGAATATCACGAGTGATTCGACGATTGCGGGCTGCTATTTCAGCGGGAACGCCTCCGTCAGCGGTTGGGGCGGGGCGATCAGCAACATGGCGGACAGCAATCCGATCATGTCGAATCTGACGATCAGCGGGAATACGGCGGGATTCGCCGGCGGCGGGATCGCGATCGACGCAACGGCGCCGGCGCTCTGGAACTCGATCGTCTGGGGAAACAGCGCCGGTTCGTTCGGCGTGGAATCGCAGCAGATCCATCATTTCGCGGGGGCGTCGACTGTCGCGCGTTCGACGATTCAGGGATGGACGGGAGCGCTCGGGGGCGTTGGCAACAACGGCAGCGATCCGCTGTTTGCGGATGCGGATGGCGCGGATGACATCATCGGTACGCCCGACGACGACGCGCGCCCCATTGCGGGCTCGGCGGCGATTGATTCGGGCGACAACACGCTGGTGGCGATCGACGTCGCGGACATCGACGGCGACTCAAACGATGCCGAGCGTTTGCCGCAGGATCTCGACGGCGCGGCGCGATTCGCGGATGACGCGCTGGCAGCGGATACGGGCGTTGCGGATCCGCCGACGTATTTGCTGATTGTGGATCGTGGTGCGTTTGAATTCGGCGATGCTGTCGAAACGTGTGCGACGTGTGCGGGCGATGTCAACGGCGATGGGTTGCGCGACGGGGCGGATGTGCAGGCCTTTAGTGCTTGTCTGTTGTCAGGCCCGGGGATTGGCGCCGGCTGCGGATGCGCGGACGTCGATGGGAATGAGTCTGTCACAGTCGGGGACGTCGTGACATTTGTTGGCACCCTGCTGACGGGTTCGCCTTGCGAGTGATCTGCCGCCTCGATGAAATCATCGAGGCATGGTGATTGCGTATCACATCATCCTGACGGGTTACGGGCACTGGCTGCCGAATGATCTGCGGGGCAGTCTTTCGCGCGAGCTTCGGCAGAGCAAGCTGGCGCCGTTCGGCGAGATTCATTTCGGGCGGAAAGCGATTCAGCCGAATCGTGATGCGTTGAAGGCGTTTCTGAAGGCGGCTCAATCTGTATTGCAGCATCGCATTGTGTGGTTTGATGGCGCGAAACGGCAAGCCATTGCGCAGGCGTTTGCTGAAGTCGTGCGGCGCGAGCGATACACTTGCTTCGCATGCGCGATCATGTCCAATCACGCACATCTGATTGTTCGCAAACATCGCGACAATGCGGAGCGGATGATCGAGCACTTCTGTCGAGCGTCGGCGGCGGCGATTCGCGGATTCTGCGATGTCGCGTCAGATCATCCCGTGTGGAGCCGGGATGAATACAAGCGATTCATTGATTCCGTGGCCTATCTCGAACGCGGAATCGAGTACGTGCAGGAGAATCCCGGGAAGTCGAATCTGCCGGATCAGCACTTCGAGTTTGTAAGGCCGTATCGAGGCGAATGGCGAAGGTAATAATGTGCTCGCCAAACGGCAGAGCCGAATTCGGCGCCATCTGGCAAGGCGATGCTGTCACTACGGATCAATGCTTCAGCATCGGCTCTGCCGTTTGGCGTCGATACGTATCATACGCCGCGCACAAAGATCTCCACGTCGTGCTCATCAATCGTCGCACTTGTGCCCTCGACGCCGGGGAGCGGCTGATTCAGCAGCGACTTTGCCAGCGTTTCCGCCTGGATATACGCGGCGTGTGCGTTGACGACGCGTTTCATGTCGTCGCTTGTCGTCGCGATCGCCAGATCAATCTGCTGCTCGTACTTGAGATCCTGCTTCTTGCGGATCTGCTGAATCTGATTGACGAGATCGCGGGCGGAACCCTCGTCGCGGAGTTCGGGCGAGATGTGCGTATCGAGGACGATGATTCCGTAGCCGGGGATGCGCTCGGCGGCGTAGCCTTCGCGGGCCTGGAGTTCGACTTTGAGCTCCTCGCCCGTGAGTTCGACATCCTGTCCATCGACAGACATGTGATAGACGCCGTCCTTCTCGAGCTGCTTGACGATCTCGTCGGGATTGGGATGGCCGACGAGGGCCTTCTTGATCTTCGGCGCCAGAGGGCCGTACTTCGGGCCGATCTTCTTGAAATCGGGCTTGACGTCGTAGTGGACATATTGATCGATCTTGTCGGCCTGCACCAACTCAACGGACTTGACGTTTAATTCGCTCAGAATCGTGTCTTGGTGCTTGAGGATCACATCGGCTTCGCGATGGAAGAGTTCGATCGTCGCCAGCGGCTGGCGGACGCGGAGCTTCATGGCGGAGCGGGCGGCGCGACCGCAGGAGACGACTTGTCGGACGATTTCGATCTCGCGATTGCAGGATTCGTCAACTTGTGCGGCGACGCTTGCGCGGGTTTCGGCCGTTACGGGATAGTCGCAGAGATGGACGCTCTCCGGAGCCTTCTCGTCGTGGGTGCGCACGAGGTTCTGATAGATCGTCTCCGCGATAAAGGGCGTGAACGGCGCGATGAGTTTCGTGAGCGTCACGATGCAATGATGGAGCGTCGTGTAGGCTGCGTTCTTGTCGGCGTCCATTTCGCTGCGCCAGAAGCGATCGCGGCAGCGGCGGACGTACCAGTTGCTGAGTGCGTCAACGAACTCGTTGAGCT
Organism: Phycisphaerae bacterium; assembly: GCA_029259995.1. Taxonomy (GTDB): domain Bacteria; phylum Planctomycetota; class Phycisphaerae; order UBA1845; family UTPLA1; genus ECT2AJA-110-A. The sequence goes on along the minus strand of JAJDEC010000271.1, from coordinate 1,426 downwards.
TGCGGGCGGCACTGAAGTTGTCGTAGGCCTCCATGGCGTCAAACACAGTCAGGCTGCAGGCCGCGAGTTCGCTGAGGATCCAGCGATCAAGTTCGTTCGCATTGGCTGCGTCGTTCAATGAAAGTGCACTGGCCGGCGTCCACTTGTCGATGTTCGCATAGATGACGAAGAACGTGTAGCAGTTGTAGAGCCGGATCAGGAATTCGCGCTGGCCTTCGGCGATGGCGGATTCCTGGAATCGGATACTGGTCCACGGCGCCTGACCGCTGAAGAAGAGCCAGCGCATGGCGTCGGCGCCTTCGTTGTCGAAGATGTAGTCGGGCTGCTTGTAGTTCTTCTTCTGCTTCGACATCTTCAGGCCGTCTTCGCCCATGAGCAGACCCAGAACGATGCAGGTTTCGAACGGATGCGACTGCTCGCCATTGAGCAGATTGGGGATCATGTCGCGCGCGACGCCGTTCTTGCCAAAGAGCATCACACTGATGGCGGTCAGTGAGTAGAACCAGCCGCGCGTCTGGTCGAGGGCTTCCGAGATGAAGTTCGCGGGGAACTGCTCGGCGAACATCTCCTGGCTCTTGTGCGGCCAGCCCCATTGGGCGAATGGCATGGCGCCGGAGTCATACCAGCAGTCGATGACTTCCGTGACGCGCTTCATGCGCGCCGTGTCATTGGCGCACGTCGGGCATTGATAGGTGACGGCGTCGATGTAGGGCTTGTGGACTTTCAGGTGATCACTGATGTCGGGATCGGCCTTCTTCGCGTTTTCCCAGACGTCGAGGCCCGCGATGTTCGGCTTCGCGCAGAGCTGATCGTAGGAGTCGATGGCTTCCTGTTGGCCGCAGGCATCGCAGACCCAGATGGGCAGCGGTGTGCCCCAGTAGCGTTCGCGCGAGAGTGACCAGTCGACGTTCGACTCGAGGAACTTGCCGAAGCGGCCGGTCTTGATGTGATCGGGCAGCCAGTTGATGTGCTGGTTGTTGCCGAGCATGTCGTCCTTGAACTGTGTCGTGCGGATGAACCAGCTTTCGCGCGGGTACTGGATGAGCGGATCCTGATCGGCGCGCCAGCAGAAGGGGTAGTCGTGGCGATACTGCTCCTGATGGAGGAGCAGACCGCGCTCTTTCATGTTGCGAGCGATGTCCTTGTCGGCTTCCTTGACCCAGCGGCCTCGGCAGAAGTCGGGGGCTTCGTCAGTGAAGGTGCCATTGGGGGCGACGCAGAAGAGGAGGGGGGCATCGTCCGGGTTTTTCAGTCGCTTGCGATTTTCCATGAAGAGGTCGTAGTCGACCTCACCGAAGGCGGGGGCTTCGTGGACGAGGCCCGTTCCGGAGTCGAGTGTCACGAATTCGGCAGAGGAAACACGCCAGAAGACGTGCTGGTTTCCGCCGTCATTCAGTTCGGCCGTGTGGTCGGCGAGTTTTCCGGA
>JAJDEC010000028.1 GCA_029259995.1 Phycisphaerae bacterium | reverse complement strand
GGTAGCGCGGCGCGTCGCCCGCAAGCGTCACGGCCCGGAAACAGGCAGTCTCAGAAAGCTGATCGAATACGAATTCAACAAGTCAGCCCTTGGCTATCCGGGCGGCGTTGTGGACGGCGTCAATTACCTTCGTCTTTCCCCGTACAAGGACAAGCCCTACGAGCCGAAGTTGATGTCGGCACGCGTGCCGGTTCTGATCATCCACGGCGCCAACGACCCGCTGGCATACGCCCAGGAGGTTGCGAACTTCATCGCGGACACGCCCAATCCGAATGTCGCGTGTGTCATACTCCACGGCGGCGGCCATGACGGGTTCGCCGCATACTGCGGGGATTATCTTTACAGCCTGATGATCAATTTCTTTGACGCGAGTCGCGGCCCGAAATCCGTGGACACGACATCGGCGCGATTGTCATCCGTCAGGGCTTCTCGATCAGACATCGACACTGTCTCGCGATGATTCGAATCGTCAACGAGTCAATCTTGCGTCATCGATCACCTCGATGATCGACGCGAGATCGTATGCGCGGACGTCCGCGTCATCATTCACGGCGAACATTGCTCCGGCGGCAAAATCGCCGAACGACTCGACGAAGAGGCCGATACCGTCCGTGTTCGCGATCCGCGGTTCGCCTGTGAGCGACGCGATGTGCACAAGCGATTCCCGATCGAAGGCATGCCAGATCGTGATCTTCGATCGCTGATCCGTCACGAGAACGAAATCGCCCCGCGCAGAAGGGACAATGACGAGGCCTTCGGGATCCCCGCCGATGATCCCGTCGCCGAACGTGCGCCCAGTGTACGAACCATCCAGACTGTACACTTTCACGTTCCTTTGTGAACGATCCTCGTCGCAGAGCAGCACGCGGCCGAAGACATCATCAACGACAATCGACTCCGCCTTGTGAATTCGCCCTTCTCCGGCGTCGCCGAATTGCCGGACCAGCGTCCCTTCAACAAGTTTCGACTTAAGTGCCAGACGAAAGACACTGACTGTCCTGTCGGCGGGCACGTCCGTGTCTGTCACGTAGAGCAGCGGACTCGCCTCAAGATAGGACAGCGCCGCACCATAAGGTCGCTTGAGGATTTTTTCGCCGACGAAGCCGATGCACTGAAGGTCATTGGCCGACAGCATCTGGACTCTCGCGCCTTCGCGCTCGACAACGAGGATGGCCTGATCGATCGGCGCGGACTGTGATGTTGCATTCTGGGCCGGGCTCGGATTCTGCCCGCCGGTGAAGCGGACGATCGCAATGCCGTTGGGTCGTCGAAACTCTCGCGGCCCGTCGCCATGCCGCCCGACGCTCTGGATGAATCGCCCCGACGCGCCGTCAAACACGTCAATTCGATCCCCCCATTTCGCCGTCGCGAGTACGTTCAATGCGCCGTCGCGGCATCGGACTGCGGCGACGGAATCGGTATTCGCATATTCGACGCCCGTCGAAGCCCATGCTTCGGACACTGTCGGAATACTCAGGATTCTGTACTCGCGATACGCATATACCGCCAGACAGATGGCGGCGATCAGTCCGGCGACGACAAACAGTTGACGCCGACGATTGTCTTTTTTCACAGGCTGAAACGATTCTTGTGTATCCAACTTCCGTCCTTGCAGAAATATCTCGACAAACGGCAAAATATGTTAGGCGCGATCAAGCCCCGCTGTTTATAATGTGCGAATTCGCACGGAGCGAACACATGTCCTTTAATCAGAATGCGAATCATTCCAGTTCGGCTGAACACCTGGCGGGCCCCGAGGCCCGACGACTGCCGCCGTTTCATGTCATTCTTCTGGATGATAACGAGCATACGTTCGAGTACGTGATCGAAATGCTCCGCCGGCTCTTCGGCCACAATCAGGACATGGCGCTGCAATTGGCCGCCATGATCGGCAAGGAAGGCCGCGTCATTGTGGACACGACAACATTCGAGCGCGCCGAACTGAAACGCGATCAGATTCACGGTTTCGGCCCGGATTTTCGCCTGCCATGTTGCAAGGGCCCGATGAGCGCGATCATCAAACCCGCCAGTTGCTGATCCTGACTCATCATCCGTTTCCCGACAGCGCCCGGTCGGGCGCCACTTCTCGCCGCAACGCCCCCAATCAGAGCAATCGTTGCACAGCGGACGCCTTGAAAAAGGCGAAGACGTCTGCGCCTTCCACCAATGACATTTCCCTGAGCGACTCGTATCCCACTTCGGAAAACAATCGGATTCCGATATCCACTTCGACGACGGCCAGCGACTCGGTTCGTTCGATTCGATGCACGCGTCCGGCATAGACGTTTCGTGCGGACACGCCTCTCGGTCGATGCGACGCGAGGACAACATCCCGCGCAAAGATCGAAATCGCACAGGATCTGGTCAAATCCAACGACGCCGTCCGGCCCAGGGCCACAATTTTCACGCCGTTTGCGGCTTCGAATGTGTCGGATCTCGCGGAATCCTCGGTCGACACGTGGCGGGCCTCGATGATGCTGCGCAATTCGGAAAGTTCTCGCGCCCCGGTACAATCTGCAACGGACAGGACGGACGTTGCATCACCGGAATGCACGACTTGACCATTTGCAATGCCCACGACCCGATCGCAAATGTGCATGAGATCGCTCGGGGAATGGGAGACAAACAAGGCCGGCACACCGGTCTGCATCAAGAGTCGCCGTAGGTAGACGAGCACGCGACCGGCCGTCACGGTGTCCAATCCCGTCAGAGGCTCATCCAGCAACAGCAATTGCGGATCACTCAGCAGGGCGCGACCGATCGCGATGCGTCGACGCTCACCGCCGGATGCGGTCTTCGGCGATCGATCGAGCAGCGCCGCGATGCCGAGATCGAGCGCCATCCCTTCGACACGCGCCTTGTCGACACCGCCGCGCATTCCGTATGCGAGATTCTCGCGAACACTCAGATGGTCAAACAAGGCGCCGTCCTGAAAGACATATCCGACGCGCCGATTTCGAAGCGACTTGATCGTGCCCGCGTCGGCGTCGAACCAGACGTCGCCGTGGATTTGCACATGACCAGCGTCGGGGCGATCGACGCCGGCGATGCAGTCCAGCAGCGTTGTCTTTCCGCCGCCCGATGGACCGACGATGCCGAGGACGCGGCAGGCCTCGGGCATCTCGATCGCTGCATTCAACACGAATGCGCCACGGCGTTTGGTGATTTCAGCGCGAAACATGATTCGTAAATCCGTATTCACTGCCACGGAACTGGCAGCACATCTCCGTCACGGCACGGCTGTGGCGGGCCCCGGGCACTTCGGCGCGACGCGATACGTCTTATTGCCGACCTGCGAGATGCGCGGATCCTCAGCCAGGTGCTGCCTGGCGGAGCGATCGTCCATGACGATGAATCCGCCGTCGTCCAGCGCCGCCATGACATTGCGCACGCCCGCCGGCGCGTCGTCGCCCAGTCGACTGATGACGTTCATGGCGATAACAAGGTCCGCGCGGTCTGCGATCGGCCGGCGCGTAATGTCGATCACGTGGCATTCCGCATGAGGCAGATCGCGCCGGACGGCTTCAAGCAATCGAGCGGAGCGATCGATGGCGATCAGTCGATGCGGCATGGACAGTGATCGACTCAGTTCGATCGGCTCCAGGGATCGGAGCGACACAAACGGAATACGTCGCAGAACCTGGTCGGAATATCGCGCGAGATCACCGACGATCTTCCGCACGCCCGACGCAGCGCGGGCGGAATCGTTGAGCAGCGGCGCCATCGGACGCGTCACGCCGCCGGGCCCGACGATGACGATGACCGGCTCCGCCAGGCGCGCGTCAATCAGCAATTGATCAAGCTGCGCGAACACGCTGTGATGGCGATTGTGCCAGGAAGTCGAACCAAGATCGTCAAACAGCAACGTCGTGTCTCAGGTTTCTTTGAATGAAAGCCGCGGCGACGCCTAGGGGACGAGGCGAAGGCTTGTCTTGTTGTTGTTGGTCTTGCCCGCAAGTTTGTCTTCGATCGAAACATCCACGACGTATTCGCCGACCGGCAGATTGCCGGGAATCGTGATCGGTCCGAACGCGAGGAAGAAGTCGCGTCGAACTCCGCGCGACACATCCTCGATGTTCGGTTCGTCGAGACTGACGAGGACTTTTCCATCCTTGCTGAGCAACGACAATTGTGCGCCGAGCAGGGTTCGATATTCGTCCCCGGCAAGCTTCCTGCTCTCGAAGTTGTCGACTTCGACGTAAATCAGCACATCGTTCGGAATCCCCGCCTTGAAGTCGGACGAGGGGAACGGCGTGTAGACGCCGAACTGTCGGATTTCCGTGCAGAGCTCCACTTTCGGTACCTGCAAGTCGGCCTTGGCTCGCAGCTTCTCCTGGAGGGCCCGCGTGGCTTCGAGTTGACGATTGGCCCATGTCGCCGAGTCGCGGGCGCTGCCCGATCGCGCCGCCTGCAGCGATCGAAGCTGGGCGAGCATGATTTCCTGTATGTCCGGCGTGACGCCGCGAATCGGCTGCAACGCGTCGGAATCGCGACCGTCGGAAAGATACATGGTCCGCAGGTTGAACTGCTCCTCGACGTTCGTCGGATCGGCTGCGACTTTCGCTTCCTGTTCCGCGATCTCACGACGCCGGCGTTCCGTCGCGTCGTCTCTCGGCGGCGTCACGCTGCTGCCATCGGTTCGACGGATATCGTCGATGCGTGAAGTTCGATTCGGCTCGGGCGATGCGTTCTCCGCGGGCGTCGCCGTCACGTTGTGAATCACGGGGACGCCGGAAGAATCCGCATTGCCGGGCGGCGGCGAAGCGGCGATCGGCGGCTGCGCCGCAACCGGTCGCGCCGAGCGATCTTCCACTGTCGGCAGGCTGCTGCCGCTCTGGTTGGCGGCGGCGGGCCGATTCGTGGAGTCGATGAACATCGTGTTGTTCGGCGTTGGCTGTCTGGACATCGGCGGCGATGCGGGTTGATTGACGCCGTTGCCAGCCGGCCGATCCGTCGCCACGCGAACGGGCGACGATTCGCTCATGGACGCGCCGGAGGAACGACGCTCGTTTGTATTGGCCGTATCGAATGTCGGCGACGCGTTGCCGGCGTCGCCATTCGCTGTCGCTGGATTTGCTTGAATTCGCGGACCGCTTCCCGAGGGAGGATTCATGTTGGCGGCATATTGCTCAATCGCCGACGGATTTCCTCGTTCCGACGCAGCCGTCTTGCTTTCGGGTTCGGGCTGGACGTAGTCATTCCTGGCGGTTTCGGGCTTCGCCGCCGTTGCACCCGGCTCGGGGCGATTCGCAGGCGGCGCATCGTTGCCGCGAGGCTCAACGCGCCGATCGTCGCCGCGGGAGAACATGTTGTTCCAATTGTTGGACGACGAATCCGAACATCCCATGCTCGCGACGATCAGAAAAATCGCCGCAATCTGCATCTGTCTGAAAATGCCGTTGCGTCTCGACATGGTTGTAATCCCTTACAAACTGGCGTCGCCCATCATCAGGCGGCGCACAAATCCACGATCAACTTTTCCATCGCCCGTTCGACATTGCCCAGGCCCGACTTCGATCCATAATCGATCCGCAACAGCCGCAGGAGGATGTCCTCCCATTGGCGACCGTTGAATCGCTTGAGCTGACGTTCGAGACTGTTTCCGTCAGAGAATATTCGCAGCGCTTTCTTTGCAGAAAAGGCGGTACCGCCGCCGGCGATGTGCGCTTTCGCCTGAACAAGTTTCCGCAGGCCGGCGGCGAGCCCGCCGATCGCCTTGTAGGGCGCTGCACGATCCGTCGCGAGCACCTGTTGCCAGAGCGCCAGCGCCTTGTGCGCATTCCGTTCTGCGATGGCGTCCGTGATCTTGAAGACCGTCTGTTCGCGCGATTGACCGACGATCGCGTCGACATCGCCCGGACCGACGCTCGTCCGTGGAAGCACATACGTCGCCAGCTTCCGGATCTCGTTATCCAGCACGCCGTGATCATCGCCGACTTGTTCATACAGTCGGGCAGCGACGCCTCGATCGAGCTTGCATCCATGCGCCGCGGCCTGATCCTCGATCCACGACGTCATCCAGCCGCGAATCTCGTTCCATCCCTTCGGCTTCTCGACGCCGATCGCGCCTTTCCTGGCGTGAATCGCCTTGTGCAGCTTTGTATTGCTTCGCCAGGATCGGCACTCGAGCACCAAGGTGCCGTCAGGACTCGGCGCGGCAACGTAGTCCTCGAGCCGAGCCCGATGCGTCGTCACGAAATCATCCGCATCCCGAACGCAGACAATTGTCTCACTCGCCAGCAGGGAAGGCGTGCGCAGTGCGTCGAGCACATCGCTCAGCTCACACGACGCACTGCCATCAAATTGCGTCAGGCCGAGGCCGTCCGCCTCGCCGCCGAGCAGCCGACGCAGGAGTGTATTGAGTTCGCCGCGGCGCAAGAAGTCATCCGCGCCATAAACGACGTAGACGCTCGTATTGCTGTCTTGCGCCATGCGGATTCCTCAATCGTCAATCGGCCGCCCCCAGACTGTCCCGCTGGTAGATGGCAAGCCGGCGTTTCGCGCGAGATTTCAACGATGCAACGGCTCGTTCACATTCGGCCGCCGTGTGCCAGGCTTCGCGCGCGCCGCGTCGATCGCCCATGAACATGCAGACGTCGCCGAAGTGAAGCCAGGCCTCGGGATCGTTCGGCCGCTCTCGCAGGAGTCGCTCAAGCGTTGCATGCGCCGAGCGATAAAGCCGCTTCTTGATCTGCACCAGCGACAATCCTTCCAGGGCCGGCGCATAGCGATCGTCCATCTCGAGGATGCGCTCGTATTCACGAGTCGCCTCATCGATGCGTCCGATTGCCAGTAGCGTCCCTGCCAGATCATTGCGTGCCTGGTTAAATCCTGAATGCACTTCCAGTGCGTCGCGATAGCGTCGTATCGCGATCTCGTACTCGCCGCGCAGGCGATGCCACGTGCCGAGATCATACTCTTTTTTGGCGCGTTCCGCCGCCTCCTTTTCCACGACAATCTCATCGGGAGACGACTCATTCAACAGCGCAAACGCCGACACAACCACGTCGGGTTGTGATTTTCCCGTGTCGCTGGCGAGCCGGACGGGCGCGTTCGCCAGCGCATGTGATTCCTTATCTCCTAACGACGAGGCAAGCGAAACCGTCTGGTTCACGCGGACCGTCGTTGGCGATTTGATCGGCGACGCGACGGCGAATGCCCGCGTCTCGACATAATCCCGATTGCCCGCTCGATCCTCGGCCTCGATTCGCAGCACGATCTCGCCGTTGACGTTCATTGGAATCGTCCAGACGTGTTCCCCTGACGCCTCGAGACTGCGGGCGATGGAACGCGTGCTTGCGAGCGATTCGGACTCGGTTCTATACGAGATTGCCACAGGCCTCTGGCCCATGTTGTTGTTCACATCCGTGACGAGCCAGCCGATTCGGACGTCGCGACTTGTCGATCCCGGCTCCGGCGGCATGAAGTTTCGTGTCACGATGTGCGGCGCGGCGCGATCCACCATCACCCAGCGATGCGGTTCTGTCCCCGGCTTCGGACGAGGCATCGATCCGGTTGCGCCGTGAAGTACAAAGACGAAGCCGTATAGTCCGTCGTCCGGGGCATCGAATGGAATCGGATTGGCGCGTGGATTCGAGAGGATCACTTCGACCCAGTTCCGGCCCTCGTCGCTTGTGAAGAAGAGCTCCGCCCCTTCCACGTCGGGCGAATCGGGATCGACGCCGTATCCCAACATGACACGACTCGTCCGCATCTGCTCGACGCGGCCTTCTTCAAGCGCCTTGACGTAGGCCAACGCGCAGGCGTCCATCTGCGGATCCTGCCCCGTCGCCAACGACACGCACGAGACAAATGGCAAGCAGCCAATCAGCGTGCAGGTCCCGATCAATTGTCCTTTTTTCCAGCGCGACTCGATCATCAACGCAACTCCCCCGGCACGAGGCCATCGTTGGAGATCGGCAGCTTTTGCGCGTTTCGGCGCGCAGGCCGACCGGTCCCATTTGAACTTATCGGACACTGACCGGCGCTTCATCCCGTTCGATTCCCGGCAGGCCAATGCAGGTCCGATCCCAAGATCCCTTTGTCAAAGCGAGGATGTTCGCCGCGGCATCCACCTGGCCGCGACGATGCTGCCTCTATCGGCATTCGTACGACGAAATACGCCTGTCGGAATACTGATATCCGGCTCGTCCGAGAGAATGGGCGACGCGTCGATCGGGGCCGACGGCTCCGTCCGCAGAACGGATCACGCCTCAATCGAGTGAACGACTGCGCCGATTCTGCGTATGGAAGCCGGCTGCCACGCAGTCGTGCGTTCCGAATCCGCGCCGGCTCGTGCGCGGTACGGACCAAGCAGATTCGCGGCCCTGAATCACGGGAGACTGCGAAGAGACACTGGGGGGAACGACTGTGTCGCTATCCATATCGCACAAAAGGATCGGCGTACTCGTCGGCGTTGCAATGCTCTTTGCCGCCACAAATCTGCTGGCATGCCAGGCGCCTGCGATTGCGCCAACGCAGGCCAGAACAGCCCGACTTAACCTGCCGTCGGGCATTGAGCCGGCGAACCACGCACCCAAGCTGTATCGGTCGGAAAAAAAATACGACCCCGACTACTACAAGCATCCGTCGCGATGGAATCGGAAGCTCCGCGCTCGATATGCGAGACGCCGGGAGTGCGGGCGTCTCGCCCGCACAATTGGCCCCGCCCGGAGCAATTTTCAAATCGGTGCAGCCGATTTCACTTGCCGAATCGCGCAGGCTCTCGACATTCGTCGCCCGCCACAGAGGGCGGAGGCTACGCCCGCGCGAAACCCGCTCTCGCGACCATCTCAGCAACACGAAGTGCATCGGCAGGCGGGCGGGACGCCCGCACTCCCCGGTGGGAGCGTTCAGAATATCCAAGACACAACACTAGAGAGACTTGGAAACGACGATCGTTTGACCGCTGCTGTACCTGAACGACGGCGAGAGCAGCGACTCGAACATGGCGGCGATATCGTCCGTCGCCAGCGTCATTTCCGCCGGAAAGTCTGGAAACGCGCCTCGAAGCATGTCCGTTTCGACCGCGCCAGGTGAGATGCCGAACA
>JAJDEC010000270.1 GCA_029259995.1 Phycisphaerae bacterium | reverse complement strand
GTCGCCCCGTTCATCGATGTTCTGCTCGGCGTGAATCAAATGCCTGACGATGTGATTGCGGCGGATGTCAACGCGGATGGCGCGACGGACGGTGGGGATATTCAGGCGCTGACGGAAGTGTTGGCAGACTAAGATGTCCGTTCGCGTGTATTTCTTCGATCAATATCCCTGAGCGAGCGTAATGGATCTCAAGGTTGTGCGTGGCTGCAAAACCTTACGCGGACATCGGCCATGGCGAGCCACGTGAATCAGTGCAGCACTGCCACGACGCCAACTATATTCCTCGCCGACTTCACTGAGTCGCCTTCACGGCTTCGCCGCATTCGGGGCATGTGCCGGATTCGTTGCCCTGCAGGTCGTATCCGCAGGCTTCACATCCGCCAACGACGTCGCGCTTAGCAATCAGTCGTACCGCCAACAGGGATGACAAGAACGCGATGATCACACCCACACAATCCAGAAGGACGAGTGAAATACTCCAGGCGCTGGCGGGAACGCCGATCAGCAGGTCAAAGGCCATTGTTGCTGTGATGACAACTATCGCAAGCAGAGGTGCAAGTATCAAAGATGCTCGCAACCTGAAAACTACTGGATAGACGCCGGCAACTGCGCAAATCATCCACGTGGGGATGAATAGAACAATGATGCTGACCTACGGCGCAATGTTCCGTCGCCCAACAGTATTCAGGCAGATTGCGCGGATGGTACTCGCATTCAGCCATGAAGCGACGATGGGCCGCGCAACCAGATTTAGACCTACCAAAAGAAGCACGGCAAGAGTAGACAATAGAATCGCTCGACGTAAGGGCGTCGATTGCCTAGTTCTATCGCCCTTCGATCCGACTCCTCGACGCATCACTACCACGCTTTCGCTTCAGTATTCGACATCCCGCAAATCAAGTGGCTGAGCCTATTAGGTACCAAGGTGTTGATCGGTCGGCCGTTGCACAGGCGTGCCGCATTCGGGGACAATTGCGTTGCTGTTAACCCGATAGCGTCGCGAGACTTGATGATTCAATCTGCGAACTGAATACACAGCAAACAAAGCCGGAGCAAAAATCGAATAAACGCCCCACGCCAACCACCACGCTGTCCGCACGGACTCAAGACCAACGGCTGCGTTGCGTAACTCAAGATACGAATTGACCATGATCGGAATAACGCACGTCAATCCCGCAGTCACGGCGCAGAATGCCCACGATTTCATGAACAGCGACGGGTGGTCCGCAGTCCGCAATCGCGAGATTCGCCATCCCAAATGTGCTGCAAGTAATTGAATGAGTATTTGAAGAAGGACCATCGCCACAAACATCAAGAGTTGCGAGTAAGTCCAGCTAAGATTCCTGGGAGATGTGTACGAAGTGGCAACATACTGTCCGGCTGTCGTCGTGGAGAATGCCGTCATGGTCATGGTGAAAGAGATAATCTCAGGCACCGCTATTGCGACGATATTGCCTACGGCTATTAGTGTTAGCCAGTACCGGTTCTTGACTATCCAGTTGAGACCGCTCCGAGTCTTGAGAAAAAGTTCGTACATTGGCACACAGTTCCAATCGACGACTCACCACATCAACCCGGTTTGCCGGGCAACCCGTCATTGCCTTCGCCTCGACTCTCCCCGCACTCCGAGCAAACCCCGCTCTCGTTACCTGTTGAATCATACCCGCAGGCCAGACACGCCCCGAGCCGTGATCGTGTGCGCAACTCACGGGTGCGTCGATGCCGGATGAACCATGGGGGTATCGTGACGAGTAAAATGAACCCAAAAGGGAAACCGAGGTCTTCGCTTTCTGATCGCGGCACGATGTAACCATACCCGGCGGGCGGATACTCGTAGGCCCTCAATCCATGAGCAATCGTGTTATACAAAGGGAGAATCTCGGAATTCCAAACCAGGTAGATCCCAGATTTGTCAATCCAGCATGCGGCGTATCGGCCCACGTAACACAGCATCCAGAATTGCCCAAGGCCCCAGATCGCCAAAGTTGTCAAAATGATCGCCAGCAGGATGCAGCGGACGGCCCTCATGCGTGACATTCTACCAATTTCGCGGCGGTGGTTCTCCAAGTGCGAGGCCAAATGTGTGGAATAGACTTGGCACTTCGCGGAACTCCGGGAACTGAACTTGTGCATTCAATGCGTCATGTGTGCTGCATACCTCGTGACAGCGCCAAGTCTATAACGCACTTTCAGTGCCTGGCTCACGCCATCCCTATGGGATGGTAATGCGCAGGAAGACGCTCGACGCAATCCCAGCCTTGGATAGGCTGGGCTATTTTCATGTCGTCCCTACCGGGACTTGGTGGAAAGCCGCCGCCGCGTCTCGTGGCATTGAGTTAGGGGCGATGCGTCGCTGCGGATACGCCACGGTGAATCGGTGACGCCCTGATTCATGCATCGTTTGAGTTTAGTCAATCCCGGACGGGCGAATTGCGGCTGCGAGATGTGTCACTGCGGATATGCCAGAGGCTGTCCGGCAATTAGAACGCCCTTTCAGGGCTAAGCACCCGTATCAACCTCAGACCCAGGACTGCACTTCGGCCGCGTTGCGGCCTTCGTTTGTCCTGGGCTCCCATAGGTCGCACTTTCAGTGCGACTCTCGACATTCGTGTGCGGTCGAATTCCCGGACAGCCTCGATCCGCCACGCTGAGACAGCGAGGCTCTGAATGAAACGTCGTTTGAATGCGATCTGTTCCGGGTGGACGCAATATGAAACGGGAGGTTCGAATCAGGAGATTCAGTGACTGCCGGCGAGGCGGCGGAGTTGTTCTCGCTGGTAGCGCAGGCTCGCTTTGTGCAGGCCTTCGGACAATGTTGCCGGCCCTTTCTTGCTGCTTGCGCAGTGGAGGCCGTAGCGTGTGCGTCCCTTGCCGAGATCGCGGGCGCTTTGCACGCAGACTTCACCGACGTAGGTCTTGCCGTCTTCCTTGATCGTGATCGTCGCCATGTTGCCGACGACGTAGCATTCCTTTGATACAACGGAAAGGCCGGTGCTGCTGACATCCAAAACGGGACAGGATGCTTCGCCGTTCAGATCCGCCGTGTAATCCGTGAGTGCGGTTGAGACACGATAGACCTGGCGGCTTTCGGCGGACACGGGCTCGCCGATGGTCTGAAGCGTCAACTGCATTCGTTGCGGCACGTCTGTTGCGGTGCTCGCGGCCTGGTCTTCGGCATCGACGGAATCGATGCGAGCCGACTGCTGCATGAACTCTCGATTGCGTTCGAAGAACAGCCGAACCTCCATCGCAGCTTCGATTGGAAGGCCGTTCTCTTCGGATTCGAGGATGAAGCTGTCGTCGGCGATTCCCACGACCTGGAACGGGTATAGAATTCGCTTCTTCGAGTCGCCGGGGATTTGAATGAAACACTCTGTACCGATGCCGATCATGGCTGATCTCCTCCAACGTACTCGCGCTTTGCGCGACGACCCGGAGCCGGCGGGCTATCCTGCGTTTCGGTCGCATCGGGGCGGTATGTAAGCATTGCATCGGCTGGTGCGATGTTTTCGGACAATCGAAAAGTGCGCGTCTTCTCTAAGGATTGCCAGGTTTCGCCGGAGTGTGTTTGTCCGGGCGACGAAATCGCCTTGATTCTCGGTCCCAGTCAGCGATGCGGCGGGATTGCAGTTCGGCCACAGTACGAGTGTGGTTAGAGCGTCGTGCGTCCAGGCGAAGCGTCCATCCATCTGCGGCGGATGACGAATCGAGAGGCGTCAGCAAGCCGGCAATGATGTATCGGCCGTCGGCATCATCGGCCCCCACAGCGGAGGTCCGCTACGCTTCATATTGCGGGTCGATCGTCGGACGCGATGGTGTATCTGTGAACAATCATTCCGTCGTACCTGAATTCGCTGTCGTGGCGCATGCCGAGCTTCTGGAGCACGCGAATCGAGGCGGTGTTTTCCGGGAGGACGAGACCGATGATGCGTTCGAGGTTCAGGACATCGAATCCGAATGCCATTGTGGCGACGCAGGCTTCGGTGGCGAGGCCTTGTCCCCAGTATTCGGGGAGGAATCGATAGCCGATGTCGACTTCCTTGAGATCGTCCAGGTATTTGAGTCCGCAGAAGCCGATGACGGACTGGGTTTCCTTCAGGACGCAGCCCCAGCGACCGTAGCCGACTTTGTCGAAATCGGGATAGTCGGCGATGGCCTTTCTGGCTTCGTCTTCAGATTGCAAGGGCGGCTCGCCGGTCAGGCGCATGACATCGGGATGGCTGTTGAGCGCGAAAAACGCGGGGGCGTCATCGATTGTCATTGCGCGAAGCGTCAGTCGCTGTGTTTGAGGTCCGATTCTGTAGTCAGTCATTCCGCGGGTTGCTCCTCTCGGATTGCTGGTTGATTTTCGCGGGCGTCGCCGCCATTCCTTTGCCAAGTTCAAACGCAGAATGGTTCATTGAATCCGCCAAAGGTCAATCGCCTGTAATGAACCGGCTATTGGCCGGCTCCACACGATGAAAGATTCCCATGGCGTAGTTAAAAGATGCGATTCAATCCGACGCTTCCCCGGATGCGCCGCTGAATTTGACATCATTCAGATTGCTGAGTTTGTTATTCCATTGTTCCGCGTCATCGAATCTGCCCCAGGCGACGTACAGCGACTCAACGACCCGGATGGAATCCGACTTGTGTCGCGTATCCGTTGTCGGGTCCTTCAGAATCTCGTCGACGGCCTCCAGAAGCAATGGCTCGGCCTCTTCAAATCGCCTTTGGTAATAAAGAGCGCTGCCGAGCATTCGTTTGACAAACGCTCTCTGGGTTCGTGAGACATAGGGTGTACCTTCAGGGATCCGGAGGCACTCGCGGAACAGGGACTCCGCCTCGATGGCGTTTTCGACGCCTTGTTTGAGCAGCAGAAGCTGGGCCAGGTCGCGCAGGTTCAGGAAGGTGTCTCGATTTCCGTTGGGAAAGCGAGGCCGTTGAATGGACAGGGCCTCGCGCAGGCCCTCTTCGGCGCCCTCCAAATCTCCCTGCTCCTGCAGATAGATCGCGTAATAATACAGCGCGTGGCCGAGTGCCGGATGATCGGGCTCCAGGACCTGTCGACGAATATCGATGGATTCCTTGAACAATTTTCTGGCTTCTTCGGGCCTGCCCCAGACCTGTTGAACATAGGCAAGGTTGTGCAGGGTTTCGGCCACTTGCAGATGAATGTCGCCATGCAGTTTGCGACGCAATGCGAGCGCCTCGCGAAACGATGCGTTCGCCTGGTCAAGTCTGCCTGTCTGAGCCAGGAGCTTTCCTTTGGAATCGAGGGCGGCGGCGAGGTTTGCGCATTCGTGGCCGTGGTTCCGGAGCAGCCTCAGCGATTCGTTCAGCACGCGCTCACTTTCATCAAATTTCGCCTGATGCAGCAATACGATCGCAAGTCGACTCATCGTGCTGGCAACGGATTCATGCCGATCGCCGTATACGCGTCGAAAGATCTCCGTGGATTCTCGCATCAGCGATTCAGCGCGACGTGAATCGCCCATCTGCTCGGCGAGTGTGCCCAGCTCAAACAGTGCGCCGGCGT